>JAGPDF010000029.1 GCA_018057705.1 Thermoanaerobaculia bacterium
TCCTCCAGGGATCGCACTCGGTCGGGGTCAGGCTCGCTCATGCTCTCCACCGATCGCCCGGCTTCCGCACGAACTCGGCGAGGACATAGGGCCAGGGAATCACTGCCGGGAAGATGACGAGGCCCAGAAGACAGTCGCGGATCGTCTCCTGCATGGCGGGGTCGATCGGGTTGCCGGAGAGCCAGAGCGGCAGGGCGATCGCGCTCAACCAGATCGACTTCCAGACCAACTCGAAGAGCAGCAACGGCAGGAGGCGCAACGGATAGCGGATACCCAGTGCCGCGAGCACCGTCACCGCCGCGAGCAAGCTGCGGCCGACGCTGTGCCAGAGAGTCCAGGCCTTCACTGGGTGAAGCAGTGTCGGCCAGATGACGAGCCCCAGCCCCACCACGATGAGCAGGTACGTTCCCCGAAGCAGATAGAGGCGAAAGGTCGATACCTCGGACATTTTCGAACTCCGTGTTCACCGGGTTCCGACGTGGAAGCGGTGGCCGCGCCAGCGAGCTCGCCGAGTATCGAGCCGGGGCGGCAGCACGACAAGACGCATGCGACGAACGGCGGTCCCCACCCCTCGAGATGCCGCCCACGCCGACGAACCGCCGCCGCTCGCGATCCCGGAGGCCCATTGTCCAGGGAGGCGCCGACCCATCGATCGTAAGATGACGAACATGGTCGTACCGTCGGCGCCCACGGCTCCTGAGGCTCCCGCAATGCGCACGGCGTTCCCTCGAGCTCCCGCATGGCGACGCCTCGGGTGCGCGCTCACCATGGCGCTCGGCGTCGCCCTGCTGCTGAGTTCGGAGTGGACGCCGGGCCCGTCGCCGCTTCTCCTGCGCACAGTGCTGCTCGGACTGGTGGGCGTCTGGGTGTTTGGGCTTTTCGAGCGCTGGCCGAGGCGGCTGCCGCGCTGGCTGTCGCGCTGGGTGCTGCAGGTCGTCGGCGTCGGCGTGGCGATGCCGACGACGACCGTCACGGTCTACCTCCTCTCGACGCGGACCGGCGCACCGGCTTTCTGGCTCGACCCGGGCCGGATGGACGGCTGGATGATGCTCACCTTTCTCAGCATCCTGCTGGCGCCGTGGATGGCACTCGGCGCGCTGCTGCGCCAGAAAGAGGCGTTCGCCCGGCATCAGGCACTCGCCTTCGAGCTCGAGAGGAGCAAGCTCGAGCGCCAGGCGCTGGACGCGCGACTCCACCTCCTCCAGGCGCAGGTCGCGCCACACTTCCTGTTCAACACCCTCGCCAACGTGCAGGCGCTGGTCGATGCGGGATCGCCGCGCGCAGCGATCGTACTGCGAAGTCTCATCGCCTATCTGCGCGCCGCCGTCCCGTTGCTCCACGAGCCCACGACGACGCTCGGCCGGGAAGTACAGCTCGTCGAGGCGTACCTTGCGCTGATGCACATGCGCATGCCCGATCGTCTGCGCTTCGAGCTTCACGTCGACGAGTCGGCAGTCCGGCTGCGGTGCCCGCCGGCGACGCTCCTGACATTGGTGGAGAACGCCGTGCGCCACGGCATCGACCCAAGTGAGGAGGGCGGCTCGATCACCATCGAAGTGCAACGGCGGGGCGAGCGTTGTCTCATCCGCGTCAGCGACAGCGGCGTCGGCCTGCGGCAGACGGACCAGGGACTGGGGACGGGCCTCGCCACCCTGCGCGAGGGTCTGCAGCTCCTGTTCGGCGACGACGCTTCGTTGCGTGTGCGCGCGCTCGAGCCGCGCGGCGTCCGTGCCGAGCTCGAACTGCCGGCGCGCGAGGAGGCGCGTTGATGGTCGAGCGCCCGACGGCACTCGTCGCCGACGACGAGCCGCTGTTGCGCGAGGCCCTCACGCTGCAGCTGGCGAAGGCTTGGCCCGAGCTCGAGGTCGTCGCGCAGGCACGCAACGGCCGCGAGGCTCTCGACCTGTTCGAAGCAGAGCAGCCCGACGTCTGTTTCCTCGACGTCCACATGCCCGGCATGTCCGGCCTGGACGCGGCCAACCAGATCGGCCGGCGCGCGCACCTGGTATTCGTTACGGCGTATGACCACTATGCAGTCCAGGCCTTCGCGGAAGGTGCGCTCGACTACCTGCTGAAGCCGGTCGAGCCCGAGCGTCTCGCGGAAACCGTCGTTCGCCTCAAGGAGCGCCTGCGGGCCGCGCGGCCTGCGGTGAACACCGAGGAGCTGCTGGCGCAGCTCACGACGCAGCTCGCCGGATTGCAGCGCGCGGCAGCCCCCACTCCGCTGCGCTGGATTCGCGCGCAAGTGCGCCAGACCCTTCGCCTGATCCCGGTGGACGAGGTCGACTACTTTCGTTCCGACGCCAAATACACCATGGTGGCCTGGCGCAACGAGGCCGGGCAGCCTGCTGAAGCGGTCGTCCGGCTGGCGCTCAAGGAGCTCGTCACGCAGCTCGACCCGCAGCAGTTCGTCCAGGTCCATCGCTCCGTCGTCGTGAACCTGCGATCCATCAGCCATGTCGCGCGGCGCGACAACGACACGGCGGAGATCCACCTCAAGGGGCGCAGGGAGATCCTGCCCGTGAGCCGCAGCTGCCTGCACCTGTTTCATCAGATGTGAACGGCGCCGCCGGCAGTCGGTGGCCTAGGCGACCCGGATGGCTGCCCGCCGCCGCTGGCGCCGGCGGTCTCGACCTCAGGGGTCGAGCGGGCGGTTGGCGGCGATCGTCGCGAGCTCGCCGGGGGTGAGTCCGGCGCGTTCGGTGAGCAGGGCGAGAGTGCGGCGCGGATCGAAAACGGGGTGGTCACTGCCGAGGACGATCCGCCCGAGACCGGCGCGACGCAGGTCCGCGCCGAGCGCGGAAGCCTCTTCCGTTGTCGTCGGTGGCACTCCTTCGGACTCCTTCTCGAGGATCACCGCCGAGGTGTCGAAGAAGACCCGCGGCCGCGGATCTCCGGCGGCGCGGCGCTCCTCGAGCCAGTCGACGAGGGTCCCAAAGACCTGCCGGGTCCACGGCCCGTAGCCGCCGCTGCCACCGAGGTGGGCCACGAGGAGCGTCAGCTCGCGCCGCGGCGCGAGCACCGTGCGCGCGAAGTGCGCGATGTCTGCCGCCACCAGGCCACGCCGCTGCGGGTCGACGTGGAGCAGCACGGGCTGGCCGCGCTCCTCGGCGCGCGCGAGAATGCGGCCGACCACCTCGAGGTGGTTGGCGTCCGCGAGGTCGACGTCGGAGGCGGCGAGGTGGAGTTTGACGCCGGCGGCGTGGAGCTCGGCGTGGCAGCGATCGAGCTCCGCCTCGGCATAGGGGCGCAGCACCGCCACCGAGCAGAAGGCGACCGCCCTTCCGGGCGTGCGCGCCGCCTCGCGGACCACATGGTCGTTCTCGCGTGCCGCACGGGTCCGCTCCTCCTCGAGCGAGAGCCCCATCTCGGCGCGAAATCCCGAGCGACCGTACATGTGTGCCATCGAGACGAGGGCGACCCCCTCGACCACGGCCGGTTCGGCACCCCCCTCTGCGAGCAACGTCCTCGCCGACAGGTAAACCTCGTCGGGGCGCGAGAAGGGGACGCCGAGCGACTTCCAGTCGCGCAGCAGATCGGGACCGAGCAGGTGGACGTGGTGGTCGAACAATGCCGACGTTTTCTCCGGGCTCGTTGCGCTGCCGGCGCGTGGTGCGGACCTCGCGGGCGCGGGGGGCGGCACCGGGGCGGTGCCGGGAGGAGCTCCGACCGCGACGCCTTCGGCCGCGAGCTCTTCGGGGGAGAGCGTCCGGAAACCGGAGACATGTGAAGCGATCGCCTGCCAGCGGCCGGCGCGGCGGATCAGGACATTCGACGACTGATACTGATAGCCGCCGTCGGGATCGGACTCGGGCCCGACGACCACGCCGCGCCCGGCGACGACCGCAGTGCCGTTCTCGAACACTTCGAGGCGCCGGATCTCGAAGCGGAAGGAACGGTTGATCCACTTGCTCCGCGCCACGTGGGCGAGCTCGGTCGCCTTGTCGGACCACTCACCGTTGGGGTCGATCAGCCGGAACTCCTCGGCCAGGAGCCGGTCGAGAAGTGCGGCGTCCCCCTCGCGATAGGCGCGCGGCCAGAGGACCTCCTTGATCTCGCGCAGCTCGGTTTCGTCGGGAGTCGGGTTCGCAGCACCGACCGGGGCGCCGGCTCCGAGCGCGCAGGCGGACGCGAACATCAGCGACGGAATCAGTAGCCCTCTTCTCATCTGGCTCCTCCAGCTCCGGGCCGCCCAGGGATCTCATGGACCTCCCCGGACTTCGGCGCGACTCGAGGACAAGGCTACCGTTCCCGAGCCTCCAGGGTCTTGTACGAATCGGCCGAGCCGGTGTTCTCCGCGCCACCTTCTTCATGGCGCGGAGAACGCGCGCACCGCCGGCGAGGAGGCGAGCGCCGGGAAGGCGCGAACCGCGTAGAAACTACGCTACCTCGGGGCGGGAGGAGGCACTAGGCTGGACACTGCCACAGTGTTGCTTGTCCTCGCGGAGGACAGCGATCCCATCTGTCTGGCCGTGCGCTCATCGACTTCCTGGCGGAAGAGCGCTTCCGGAGCTGATCCGCGACCTCGAGGCAGTCCTCTGGCGATGGAGAGCCCCATGGAAGACAGTGCCCTCGTCGAACCCGCCTTCGTGACCACCCTCAGCCACGCCGCTGCCGATCCGTTCCGCCTGCTGGTCGAAGCGGTCAAGGACTACGGCATCTTCATGCTGGACCCGGCCGGAAATGTCACGAGCTGGAACCCGGGCGCCGAGAAGAGCAACGGCTATCCGTCCGCCGAGATCCTCGGTCGGCACGTCTCCTGTTTCTACACCGCTGAGGACATCGCGGCCGGAAAGCCCGCGCACGGCCTCGAGGTCGCGCTGGCGGAGGGACGATTCGAGGAAGAGACGCTCTGCCTGCGCAAGAACGGTGAGCCCTTCTGGGCGATCGTGACGATCACCAGCATCCACGACTCGTTCGGCCAGCATGTCGGATTCGCCAACGTCACCCGCGACATCACGGAGCGCAAGGAGGCCGAGGAATCGCTGCGCAAGAGCGAGCGGCTGACGCGCAACCTGCTCGAGCACCTGCCCCACCGGATCCTGGTCAAGAACCGCGACTCCGTCATGACCTTCTGCAATGCGCGCTATGCCGCGGACCTCGGGCTCACTCCCGCCGAGATCGTCGGCAAGACCGCCTCCGACTTTCACCCACCGCAGCTCGCCGCGGCCTACCGCGCAGACGACGAGGCGGTGATGGAGCTCGGGATCATGAGGGACCTGGAGGAGCCGTACTCGACCGCCTCGAGCACGGGCTGGGTGCATACCGTGAAGGTCCCCTACCGGGACGAGGCGGGAGAGATCGTCGGCGTCCTCGTCGTCTTCGAGGACATCACCGAGCGCAAGCAACTGGAAGAGAATCTGCGCCAATCCCAGCGCCTGGAGGCGATCGGCCATCTCGCCGGCGGCGTCGCGCACGACTTCAACAACCTCCTCGGAGTCATTTCGGGCTACGGCGAGATCGCCCACAGCCGGCTGTCCGGCGACGACCCGTTGCTGGAGGACGTGGGTCAGATCCTCAAGGCCACCGAGCGCGCTTCCGGCCTCACCCGGCAGCTGCTCGCTTTCGGCCGCAAGCAGGTTCTGCAACCGCGCAACCTCGACTTGAACGCCACCATCTCCGATCTCGAGCGCATGCTCTCGCGGCTCCTCGGCGAGAGCATCGAGCTCACGACGGCGCTCACGCCCGATCTGGGACGCGTCCAGGCCGACCCCGGGCAGATCGAGCAGGTGCTGATGAACCTCGTCCTCAATGCGCGCGATGCCATGCCGGAGGGCGGGCGAATCACCATCGCGACCGGGAACGTGGAGCTCGAATCGGGGACGTGGCCCGGCGGCTCGCTCGCGCTCTCGGGTGCCTGCGTGCAGATTGCAGTCAGCGACACCGGCGTGGGCATGGACGCAGCGACCCTGTCGCGGATCTTCGAGCCCTACTTCACCACCAAGGAGCCGGGCAAAGGAACGGGCCTCGGTCTCGCCACCGTGCACGGCATCGTCGTGCAGAGCGGCGGCGCGATCCGAGTCCAGAGCGAGCCCGGAAAGGGAACGACGTTCGAGATCCTCCTGCCGCGCCTCGACGAGACGAGTGCCCTGTCCGACGAGGAGGCGCCGGCGCCGCTCCGGAGCGGCCGGGAGACCGTTCTCCTGGTGGAGGACGAGACGCCCTTCCGGGAGCTGTTGCGGCGCGTTCTGGAGTCCAACGGCTATACCGTCCTGGTCGCGGTGGACGGCCGCGAAGCCCTGGCGCTCGCCGCAGCGCATGGCGGCACGATCGAGCTGCTGCTCACCGACATGATCCTCCCCGGGCTGTCCGGATCCAGGATCGCCGAGTGCCTGGTGGAGGATCGGCCGGGGCTCAAGGTGGTCTACATCTCCGGGCACAGCCAGGAGGCCGTGGCGAAGAACGGCATGTCCGGTCCGGGCAGGGCCTTTCTGAGCAAGCCTTTCCGCCTCGATACCCTTCTGCGCAGGGTGCGGGACCTCCTGGACGCGGCCTGACCCGCGCGCCCGGCTACGCAAGAGCGGTACCGCCCAGCCCTCGACGAACCGCCGATCCCGCCTGCTAGGCTCCTCCTCCATAGTCAGGTCTTCACGAGACCAGAGGAGTGCCGCCATGGCGAACCAGCCGATCCAACCCTGCGAGAGCCTGTTGCTGGCCGCTCTCGCCGTCGCGTGCCTGGCCGCCACGACGACCGGATGCGGCAAGCCCGCAGACGCCCCGGCACTGACGTCGTCCGATCCTGCCGCCGACGCACCGCTGCCGACGCCGGCCTACGAGTCCGCCCTGCCCGAAGGGGTGCGGGAACACCTCGCCGAGCCGTTCACCGGCGATCTGGATCAGATGGTGGCGCGCCGCCTCGTCCGCGTCGGGGTCGCCGCCAACCGGACCTTCTATTTCGTGGACAGAGGGACGCAGCGCGGCGCCGCCTTCGAAATGGGCGTGGCTTTCGAGGACTACCTGAACAAGAGGCTCGGGACGAAACCCGCGACCAAGGTCAACGTGGTCTTCGTGCCTCTGCCGCGTGACCAGATGGGCACCGCGCTGATCGATGGCAAGGTCGACCTGGTCCTCGCCCAGGTCATCGTCCGGCCGGAGCTCCAGGCGATGGTCGATTTCTCGGATCCTGTCCGCACGAACGTCAGCGAAGTGGTCGTCGCCGGCCCGGGCGCGCCGGCGATCGCCACCGTCGACGATCTCTCCGGCAAGGAGATCTACGCGCGCCGCCTGAGCAGCGCCTGGAAGGCAGTCGAAGAGCTGAACGAGCAATTCGCGGCGAAGGGACTCCCTCCCGTCGTCCTCCGCGAGGTTCCAGGCAACCTCGAGGACGACGACCTGCTCGAGATGGCCAACGCGGGCATCATCCCGCTTGTGATCACCCACGACTACCTGGCGGAGTTCTGGCAGAAGGTCTTCACCCAGATCACCGTCCATGCGGCGGTTGCTGTGCGTACCGGCGCCACCATCGCGGTGCCGTTGCGGAAGAACAGCCCGAAACTGGCCGCCGAGCTGAACGCCTTCGTGGCCGGGAACGGCCTGGGCACGGCATTCGGCAACGTGATCGCGAAGCGCTACCTCGTCAACACGACGTTCGCAAAGTCGGCGACCTCCGAGGCCGAGCGCCAGAAGTTCCTGGAGCTGGCTCAGTTCTTCAAGAAGTACAGCGACCAGTACCAGATGGACTACATCCTCATGGCGGCGCAGGGCTATCAAGAGTCGCGGCTCGATCCAAACGCCAAGAGCCAGGTCGGCGCGATCGGCGTCATGCAGGTGATGCCGGCCACCGGCAAGGAGCTCGCGGTCGGCGACATCCGCGTGACCGAGAACAACATCCATGCCGGCGTCAAGTACATGCGGTTCATGATCGACCGCTACTACAAGGACGAACCGATGGACCAGCTGAACAAGGGGCTGTTCGCCTTCGCCTCCTACAACGCCGGGCCGGCCCGGGTCCGCCAACTGCGCCAGGAGGCGGGCAAACGCGGTCTCGACCCCAACGTCTGGTTCGGCAACGTCGAACAGATCGCTTCCGAGCGCATCGGCCGGGAGACGGTCACCTACGTCGCCAACATCTACAAGTACTACGTCGCCTACACGCTGATCCTGGAGGACCGCACGCGCCGGGAGGCGTCGAAGCGGGCGGTCGAGGCCCGATCGAAATAGGCCGCTACCCCTCTGCGGGTAGTGGATGGGCCGAACCGCCCCAAGAGGCTGCCGCCTACTTCAGGCTCGCCATGTCGATGACGAAGCGGTACTTGACGTCGCTCCTCAGCAGCCGGTCGAAAGCGTCGTTGATCTTCGCGATGGGAGTGAGCTCGATGTCGGCGGTGATCCCATGCTCGCCGCAGAACTCGAGCATCTCCTGCGTCTCGCGGATGCCGCCGATGAGCGAGCCAGCGAAGCGCTTGCGCCCGAAAATGAGGTGGATCACGCCGACTCCGAGCGGAGTTTCCGGAGCCCCGACCATCGTCAGCGTCCCGTTGCGCTTCAGCAGGCCGAAGTAGGGATTCAGGTCGTGCAGCGCCGAGACGGTGTCGAGGATGAAGTCGAAGCTGCCGGCATGCTTCTCCAGTTCGCCAGCACGGGTCGAGATCACGACGTCGTGGGCGCCGAGGCGGACGGCGTCCTCGGCCTTGCCCGGCGAGGTGGTGAATACGACGACCCGGGCGCCGAGCGCACGGGCGATCTTGACTGCCATGTGCCCGAGTCCACCGAGGCCCACCACGCCGACCTTCTGGCCTTCGCGAACGTTCCAGTGCTTGAGCGGTGAGTAGGTCGTGATGCCGGCGCAGAGAAGCGGCGCGGCTCCGGCAAGGTCGAGCCCGTTCGGAACTTTGAGCGTGAACGCCTCATCGACCACCAGGCTGTTCGAGTAGCCGCCGTAGGTGACTCCGCCGATGTGGGGGTCGGAAGAGTTGTAGGTAAAGGTCGCGGGCCCGGCGCAGAACTGCTCCTCGTGATCGAGACAGGCGGGGCAGGTGCGACAGGAGTCGACCAGGCAGCCCACCGCCGCGACGTCGCCCTCCCTGAAGTTGCGGACGTCGCTGCCCACCGCGACGACGCGGCCGACGATCTCGTGACCCGGGACGCACGGGTAGGTAGTCGGCATCGAGTTGTGCCATTCGTCGCGGACCTGATGCAGATCCGAGTGGCAGACGCCGCAATAGAGGACGTCGATCTGCACGTCTTTCGGTCCCGGGGTGCGGCGCCGGATGGTGGTGGGCGCGAGCGTCGAGCTCGCGCTCGCCGCCGCGTAGGCGCGGGCCTCGTAACTCTTCGCTGCCACTCCTGCGGATTCCGGCTGCGTCTCTCGAACGGTCTCGCTCATTTCGATGCTCCTCCTGTTCACGGGCAGTCTAGTCCGTCGGCGCTCCCTGGTCATCCGACGAATGCGCCAATGCGGTTACCAAGTGCGCCACCGCGGACCCGGCTGGCGGGGGCCTCGCGCGCAGCGATGTCGCCTCCCCGCTGACCCAGGCGGCGAACCGGCGCTCGAGCGTCGGAGCGTCGACTCCGAGCGCCGGGAAGAGCTCGGGGATCGTCGGGCGCTGCACGGTCTGGTCGCCGAGCCAGGAGCGGAAGCGCGGCGCGAGCTCCGGGTCGAGCAGCAGGAAGCGGACAAAGAGCGCCGCGAGCTCGTAGTCGAGACTCGCCGGACCGTGATCGAACGGCTCCGGCCCGCCAGCGACGAGCCGCTCCAGGGCGCCGGTGCGCCCCAGGCCCATGGCGAGCCAGCGCCGGCGCTGCGCTTCGACGCCGACGAAGCCTTCGAGCTTGCGGAACCCGGCGGCGGTCGCCGAGTCGCCGATCGCATCGGCCAGCCCTTCGGAGAGCCACCGCGCGCGCGGGAAGCCGAACAGCCGGCGCTCGGCCAAGTGCGCGAGCTCGTGCGCGAGAGTGGCCGCGAGCTCGTCGTCCGAAACATCGCCGGCCGCAAGAGCGACGATCCCCGCCCGGGCGTCGCTCCATGCGGCGTAGCCCTGCGGCAGGTCGCTCGTCGCCGTCACCGCGTCGCGATACCCGCGCCGGCTGGCGAAGAGCACGATCGTGCCGCGCGGCGGATGAGCGGGAGTGACCCCGAAGCGGGCCGCCACCTCCGCTTCGAGCGTGCCGGCGAGGGTCGCGCAGAACCGTTCGATCCCGTCGAGCCGGGAAGCTGGGAGATCGGAGAGGAGCCGGTACGGTCCGCACGGGCGGCGGCGCGCCGGCGGCTGCAGGAAGCGCTCGAGCTCGGCGACCGCTTCGGGTTCGCCGTCCGGCACCCCCCGCCCCGCCGGGAACGGCGGTCGCATCGGACTGGCAGCGGCAGGTGCGGCAGGCGCTGCCGCTGGTGGTGTAACGCCAGGCCGCCCGTCGCAGCCCGCTGCCGCCAGCGCAGCAAGGAGCGCGACGGCTCGAACGGCAGGCCTCGCGCGGAGCGTCATCGCTGCCCCATTCTACGGCGGCGTTCCGGTCCGCCTTTCCCGGAAGGGCCCAAGAGGCGCCAGAAGCCTTGCATTCCGCCCCGCGACAGCGGCCCGCGTCTGTCGCCATCGGCCTCGATCCTGCGTTCTCCCTGAAAGGAGGCACTCCATGGACTGCCAGCGCCCGCTCACCACCGATCGAGATCGCCCCCGACCTGTTCGGCGGGAGCGCGAACGGCGCTCTTGTGCTGTTGCCACCCTCGCGCTCCTGGCGACTCTCGCCGCCTCCCCGCCGGCGGCGACCGCCGCTTCGCACCGCCTGAGCCAGGGTCTGCCGTTCAGCGATGTCCCTGCCGCCAGCGCGCAACTGAGCCCAGATGGCCACTTCGCCGTCTATATCCACGACGCGACGGTCGACGAAGCCCGGGAGCTCTGGAGTGTGCGCGTCGCCGGCGGCGCGCCGGTGCGCCTGTCCGGCCCCCTGCCCGGCAGCGTCACCGTCGACTCCTTCGCAATCAGCGCCGACAGCCAGCGCGTCGTCTACACCGTCGCCCAGGAGACCGCCGGCCAGGTCGAGCTCTACAGCATCCCCATCGCCGGCCCCGAAGGGTCCTGGACCCAGCTCAACGGGGAGCTGCCGGCAGGCGGCGATGTCCTGAGCCTGAAGATCAGTCCGGACAGCACTCGGGTCGTCTATGTCGCCGACCAACAGGCGAACGACGTTTTCGACGCCTGGACCGTGCCGATCGCCGGCGGCACGCCGATTCGCCTCCGGCCCTTCGTCACCCTGGCCGGCTCGGGCGTCCTCGACACTCCGAGCGGACCCTCGATCAGTCCCGACAGCGAGAGAGTCGTCTTCCACGCCAACTTCTCCGATCTCGACTACTGGGAGCTGTGGAGCGCCCGCGTCGATGGCACCGGCGGGATCGTGCAGCTGACGGAAGCGACGGCCGCCAGCCACAACGTCTTCGGCAACCGCTTCAGCCCCGACAGCTCTCGCGTCCTCTATTTCGGCTACCAGCAGGACAACGTCACCACGGAGCTCTACGGCGTACCGAGCGCCGGCGGAAGCGCGGTGAAGCTCAACGGCCTATTGACGCCCGGTGGCAACGTCTGGAGCTACGTCTTCAGCCCGGACAGCACTCGCGTCGTCTATCTCGCCGCCCAGCAGACCGCCGGCGTCGACGAGCTCTACAGCGTGCCACTCGCCGGCGGCGGGGTGGCAAAGCTCAATGGCGCGCTGACCCCCAACGGAGAGATCTTCGAGGCCACGATCAGCCCCGACAGCGCTCGCGTCGTCTACCGCGGCGACGAGGACACCGACGAGGTCTTCGAGATCTTCAGCGTGCCGCTCGCCGGCGGCAGCGCGGTGAAGTTGAACCCCGCACTTCCCGCCGGGGGAAGCGTTCTATCCCTGGCAATCGCCCCGGATAGCGCGCGCGTCGTCTACCGGGCCGATCAGAATGACGACGAGGTGCAAGAACTCTTCAGCGTGCCTCTGGCAGGCGGGACGTCGGTGCGGGTGAGCGACGAGCCCGTCTTCGGGGGCGATATCGCGGACTTCAAGATCGCTCCGGCAAGCGACTTCGTCTTCTACCGCGGAGACATCCTGACCGACGGCGTCCACGAGCTCTTCCGGGGGACGATCGCTGGTATTTCCAGCGCGGCCGTCCGGGTGAGCGGTCCGATGGTGGCGGGCGGCTCCGTCGGCGGCGCGTCGTCGTGGGCGGTCCTCCCGGACGGCCGCCAGGCGATCTACAACGCCGACCAGGAGGTCGACCTGCAGAACGACCTCTACCTCGGCGACGTCTGTCTCCTGTGCGACGGCTTCGAGGCCGGCGACTCCTCGCGCTGGAACTGAGGCGTTGCTGTCGCCTTCCGATGCTAGCCTCCGTTCTCCCTGACAGGAGAGACTCCATGGATCGCCCGCGCCCGCTCACGACTGTTCCCCCTCGCATTCGAGACCGACGGGCGCCGCTCGCCGTCGCCGCTCTTGCCATCTTGGCGTCTCTCGCTCTTGCCACGCCGCCGGCGACAGCCGCTTCCCACCGCCTGAGCCAGGGGCTGCCGTTCAGCGACGTGAGTTGGTGGGAGGTGAGCCCCGATGGCCAGTTCGCCGTCTATGTCCACGACGCCGAGCTCGACGACGCCCGGGAGCTCTGGAGCGTGCGCGTCACGGGCGGCGCTCCGGTCCGGCTGTCGAACCCTCTGCCCGGCGGCGTCAGCATCGAGGACCCGTTCGAGATCAGCCCCGACAGCCAGCGCGTCGTCTACCGCGTCGCCCAGCAGACCGCCGGCCAGGTCGAGCTCTACAGCACCCCCATCGCCGGCCCCGAGGGGGCCTGGATCAAACTCAACGGGGAGCTACCCGCGGGTGGCGATGTCAGCCACCTGCGGATCAGCCCCGATAGCACCCGCGTCATCTACTACGCCGACCAACAGGCCGACGACGTCTTCGACGCCTGGACCGTACCGATCGACGGCGGCACATCCATCCGCCTGCGGCCGTTCGTCACCCTGAACGGTTCGCGGGTCCTGCACGGCCAGGAAACGCCCCTGATCAGTCCGGACAGCGAGCGCGTCCTGTTCTACGCCAACTTCTCGAATCTCGCCTATTTCGACCTGTGGAGCGCCCGCGTCGACGGCACCGGCGGGATCGTGCAGCTCACGGATACGACGGCCGACCTCACCTCTGTGATCGTTCCTGGAATCAGCCCCGACAGCAGTCGCGTCCTCTATTTCCGATATCTCAGCGACAACCTGATCAAGGATCTCTATAGCGTACCGATCACCGGCGGCAGCGCGGTGAAGCTCAATGGAGCGCTGACTCCCGGTGGCAGCGTCTGGAACTACACGTTCAGCCCGGACAGCACGCGCGTCGTCTATTTCGCCGCCCAGCAGACTGCCGGCGTCAACGAGCTCTACAGCGTGCCGATCGCCGGCGGCGGGGCGACGAAGCTCAACGGCGTGATGCCCTTTTTTTCCGGTGTGCAGAACTACGCAATCAGCCCCGACGGCTCGCGTGTCGTCTACAGTGCCAACCAGGACACAGAGGACTTTACCGAGCTTTACAGCGTGCCCCTCGCCGGCGGCGCGGTGACGAAGCTCAGCCCGCCGTTGCCCACCGGAGGCAATATCTTCCACCTGGCGCCGCTGGCGATCGCCCCGGATAGCTCGCGCGTCGTCTACCTGGCCGATCAGCGTCAGAATGATGTACAGGAACTCTTCAGCGTACCGCTCGCTGGCGGGGCGTCGAGCCGGGTGAGCGACGATCCCGTCTTCGGGGGCGATGTCGCGGAGTTCGAGATCGCTCCGGGGAGCGACTTCGTCTTCTACCGCGCAGACCTCCTGACCGACGGCGTCCACGAGCTCTTCAGGGGGAGGATCGCCGGCATCTCCGGCGCGGACGACCGATTGAGCGGCCCCATGGTTTCCGGGGGAGAGGTCGGCCAGAACTCCTGGGCAGTTCTCCTGGACGGCCTCCAGGTGGTCTACGGGGCCGACCAGGAGGTCGACGAGCAGAAGGACCTGTTCGTCGGCGATCTCTGTCTCCTGTGCGACGGCTTCGAGGCCGGCGACTCCGGGCGCTGGGACTGAACGGCCGTCGCGCTCCGCGCTGGGACGTTACGCGGCACTCCCCGCTCGCGACGACTCCGCAGCGCCTTACTTCGCCAGCTCGTAGAGGTACTCGACGTACGACATCGTCGCGCCGTCGAAGCCCTGCACCTTCGGGTTCGTGGAGTCGATGAGGAAGTACTCGTCCGGGGCGTGGGCGCCGCTGCCGTGGCCCAGGCCGAAGTGGCCCGAGGGGAGCGCGAGCGGCGCGTCGGTGAAGACGAAGCCGGGGTAGGAGCCGGCGTTCCTGGGCCAGACGAGCGGGTCGATTCCGGCGCGCTTCAGCACGGCGATCTGCGCCTGGATGAGCGGCGCTGCGGCCGCCGTGCTCGTCGGGTCGTAGCCGCCGGTCACGTTCACTTCGATGTCCCCGAAGCCGCGCTTCGCGAGATGCGCCTGGAGCGCCGCCACCGCGCCGGCCTTCGTCATGTCGGGCACCAGTCGCAGGTCGATCTTCGCCACTGCGCGGTGCGGCAGGATGGTCTTGCCACCCGGCCCGGTGTAGCCCCCCACCAGCCCCTGGATGTTCACCGTCGGCTGCGACACCAGGCGCTCGTTGGCCTCGCGCCAGGGCAGATCGTCGATCCAGTGCTGCACGCCGAGGAGCTTCTTCGCCTTCTCCTCGCTGCGCCGCTCGGTGGCTGCGGCGACCATCGCGCGCTCCTCGGCGCTGATCGGCCGCGGCTGCGGATAGCCGTCGATGGTGATCGTGTTGCCGTCCGCGGAGACCAGTGTGTCGAGCGCCTTGACCAGCCGCCAGGCCGGGCTGTCCACCATCGCCTTGAGCGAGGAGTGGACGTCCTTCGACGGACCGCGCCCCCAGGTCTCGCCGCTCGCCACCAACTCGAGCTCGACCACGCCCTTGGCGCCGAGGCTCACCGTCACGTTGCCGTCGGGGTCCTGCCCCGCTCCGGGCATGAAGACGCCCGAGCACTTGGCAAAGGCAGCCTGCACCTCGGGACGCAGGACCAGCTGGCCGATGTGCGGCGAGCCGATCTCCTCCTCGCCCTCGGCGACCAGCACGAGGTTCACCGGGAGCTTGCGGCCGGCGCCGCGAATCGCGTGCAGCGCTGCGAGGAGCGCCGCCTGGGGACCCTTCTGATTGACCGCACCGCGTCCGACCATCGCCCGCCCGAGCCCGGGCTTCTCCACCATCCGCGCTTCGAGCGGCGGCGACGTCCACTCGGCGGGATCGTACTGCTTGACGTCGTACATGAAGTAGAGCCCGACGGTCTTCGCCGCACCGGCGTCGAGCGTCGCGAAGACGCCCGGCTTGCCATCGGTCTCGAGAACCGTCACCTGCTGGAATTCGGCCTCCCGCGCGAGCTTCGCCATGTGCTCCGCGCCGGCGGGAAAGTTCAGGCTCTCGGCCGCGATCGACGGCAGCGCGATCCAGTCCCGCAAGCGTTGGACGTTCTCGTCGTGCCGTGCCGCGACCTCGCGCCGGATGGCGGCGAAGTCCGCAGGATCGGCCGGCCTGGCGTAGGCGCCGCTCGCGGGAGCCAGGGAGGCGAACGCCGCCATGGCAACGGTTCGCCGAAGGAGGAGCGCGGTGCGGAGCCGTGGAGACGGACGGCGGCGGGACGTGGGCCGATCGGCGCGGATTCTCATTTGCGCCGGACCCTACCACCGCCGGCAGCGGCCCGCCTCCGGGCTCAGCCCCCTCCCCTGGCAGCTCCACCGCTCGCGGTGGGCTCGGCCATGAGGTGCTCAACCGTTGCCGCCACAACCGCGTCGCGCTGCAGCAGACCGCGGTGGCCCAGGCCGAAAGTCCGCACGAGACGTGCGCCGGTCCACCGGTCCACCAACCTTCGCGAGTGCTCCCAGTCGACCTCGGCGTCGTCGGCGTCGTGAAAGGCGAGGAGCGGTCGCTCCAGCTCGCGGGCCAGCCTGGCCCCGCGGACCGACTCGAGCGTCCGCCCGACCCGCCGCTCGACACATTGGCGCACGCTCTCGAGCAGCTCTTCGTCGAGTCCGGTCTCGCGACGGAACGAGTCGAGGTAGGGATCGAAATTCTCCGCCGCGGCGAGGTAGACGAGACGCTCCGCGCGACCGCCGGTCGCCACCGCGAGGGTCGCGGCCAGCGCACCGAAACCGTGCGCGACGATGCCGCGCGGCGGCGCCCACTCCGAATGGCGGCGCAACAGGGCGGCCACCATCGCGGCGAGCTCGATCACGTCGAGCTGGTGCCCGGACGCCTCGCCGTGCGCCGGGGCATCGAACGCCACCACCCGCGCACCTTCGCGGCGCAGCGGTGCGACGAAGGCCGCGAGGTCCGCAGCGCGCCCGCCCCAGTCGTGAACCAGCAGCACCGTCGGTGGCCGATACGAGGCCCCCTGCCAGACCCAGATCGGGAACTCCCCGGCCGCCGTCGGCGCACTTTCGCGCCGGGCGAGCGCGAAAACGGCGCGCTCGGCCTCCGTGAGCGGCCGGCGCGGCGGCTCGAGCAGGAGTCGAGCGCCGCGCCGGACCGCGGCTTCACGAGAGAATCCGGCGAGAGCACGCAGCGCCACTCCTTCGAGAGCTCGCCGCCAGCCGCCGACCGGGCGCGCAGCCGTGCGTTGCGTGCCCGAGGGGTCCCGCGCCAGCGGAATCCTCTCCCGAAGATCGCCATCCTGCGTCAGCGAATGGACCACCGCCTCGCGCGGCCTCACGGCGCCACCGCCGACCACTCGAGCGCGTCGTGGCTCTCGAAACCGTCGATGAAGAGCTGGCCGAAAAGGACTGCGACGGAGCCCGCTTGGGAGGCGGCGGTGTCCGACGAGAACAGCGAGCGCTCCGGTCCGCCGATCGCGAGATCAGCGAGGCCGTTGCCATCGAAGTCTCCGGAGACGAGGGCGGAGCCGTAGTGGGAGCCCACATTCGTCTCTCCGGGAATCATCCCGATCGGAAAGGCGCCCGGCCAGAGCCAGCGGGTCGCACTTCCCGCAAGCCCCGCCGCGCGTCCGCGAATCACGGTGACGGCGCCATAGCCGTCCGTTCCGGAGACGCTCTCGTGCGCGGCGCCGATCACGAGCTCGTCGAAACCGTCGCCGTCGAAGTCGCCGGCCGCGAGCGCCGAGCCGAACTGGTCGTTGATCTCGGAGCCGCTGCCCCAGATGCCGTCCTCCGAGAGCCAGGGGGCCGCGACGGTCGACAGCCCTCCCGCTGTGCCGTAACTCACGATCACCTGCCCGGAGTCGACCTTCTCCGGCCCGGCTCCATCCTCGAACGGAGCACCCATCGCGAGGTCGGCGAAGCCGTCGCCATTGAAATCGCCGGCCGCGAGCGCGGTGCCGAACTGATCGCCCGTCTCGGGAAGCTCGCCGAACGCCCCCTGGTCGAAGAGTTGGTGGTGGACGAAGATCAGGGAGAACGGACTGCCGTAGACGACGAGCACCGCGCCGACCTGGGCCACCTGCGGGATGCCGATCGCCAGGTCGTCGAAGCCGTCGCCGTTGAAGTCGCCGGTCGCGACCGCGCCGCCGAACTGGTCCAGCGCGCCGGGCACACCGGGGAGACCCTCGAGCCCGAAGCGCATCAGGTAACCGCCAGCCGATCCCTCTGCGTTCTGATCGACGACCATGACCGCGCCAGCGCGACAGAGCCCTGCCGGGCAGTTCGCCGCGTCTCCCGGGATGCCGATCGCGAGGTCGTCCTTGCCGTCGCCGTTGAAGTCACCGAAGGCCAGCGCCTCGCCGAAGCGCTCGCCGGCGGCCGGCGAACCCGGGAGAAGCCCGCCGGGGGCCTGCGAGAACGAATACTCCGCGACCGGCTGAAGCCGTCCGAGCTCGTTGGGCAGGCCGTAGTGCAGATGCACCCCGCCCATGCTGATGACGGTCGAGCCGACGACATAGTCGTTGCTCGGGATGCCGACGGCGAGATCGTCGTAGCCGTCGCCGTCGAAGTCGCCCGCCGCGAGAGCCCGGCCGTAGGCATCGAGCGCCTCGGCGGGATCGACCGCGTTGTTCCACGGCAGCACCGGGAGGAGAAGGCCAAGGGCGCCGGCCGGCGCGCCGAAGCGCACCTGCACCGAGCCCACATCCGCAATCTCGGGGAGCCAGTCATTCCCCGGAACGCCCATAGCGAGGTCGTCGTAGCCGTCGTGATTGAAGTCTCCGACGGCGAGCGCGAAGCCGAAGTAGTCGTCCTGACCGGGACTCTCCGGGCCGGTTCCCGTCTCGAGCCAGAGCTGCGCATGGGCAGCGGAGAGCCCGATGGCCGGGCGTTGTGCGCCGACCGGAGCGCCGTGGACGATCGCGAGGCTCACGGGTACGGCGAGAGACAGGGCGAGGAGCGAGCGAGACATCTTCGAGTTTCTGTTCATACTGGGTTACGCGGTCGCGCGTGTCGCGGCGGCTCAGTCCGACCGCCGCGTCAGGGAAGGAGCGTCGACCACTCGAGTGCGTCGTCGCTCTCGAAGCCATCGACGAAGAGTTGGCCGTAGACGACCGCCGCAGCGCCGACCGCTTCGCTCGCGCCGAGTGAGCGCGCCGGCGCGCCGATCACGAGGTCGCCGAAGCCGTTGCCGTCGAAATCGCCCACCGCCAGGGTGCGGCCGAATGCGGCGTCGAGCTCGGACTCCCCTGGCCGCTCGGCGATCATGCCGAGAGGGTAGCTCGCGGGAGAGAGCCCGCGAGCGATGACGCCCTCCGACAATCCGGCAGGTCGGCCGCTGAAGACCGTCACGCCCCCGGCGTTCGTCAACCCCAAGGCGTAGTCCTCGCCACTAGCGCCGACGGCCAAGTCCGCGAAGCCATCGCCGTTGAAATCCGCCGACGCCAGGGCGACGCCGAAATGGTCGAAGGGCTCCAAAGCTCCCCCCTGTTCGTCGAAGAGAAGGCTCGATCCACCGAACGAGATCCCTTCTGCAGACCCGTAGGCCACGACCACGGCCCCCTCGTTCCCTTGGTCGGGGAGGACATCTTCGCCGACGATGCCCATGGCGAGATCATCGAAGCCGTCGCCGTTCCAGTCGCCCGCGGCGAGCGCGAAGCCGAAGAGATCCGTCACCTCGCCCGATTCACCGAAATCGTCCTGCTCGAGCCACTGATGGTCGCTGAAGATCAGTGAGAGAGGGCTGCCGTAGACCACGAGCACCGCGCCGGCGCCCCCGACTTCGCCCGGGACGCCGACTGCGAGATCGTCGAAGCCGTCGTGGTCGAAGTCGCCCGTCGCCAGCGCGTGGCCGAACATGCCATCCACCGATGGACTTTCGGGCAGGCCGTCGAGACCCGGCGAAAGGAGGTAGCCGCCGATGCTCCCGCCGGCGTCGAGGTTGATCACCATCGCCGAGCCGCCGCGACAGGGCGTCAGGCCGCAAAGTGCGACGTCCTGGGGGATGCCGACCACAAGGTCGTCCCTGCCGTCGCCGTTGAAGTCGCCGAAGGCTACCGCCGCGCCGAAGTTCTCGTCCGCGAATCCCGGGCCCGGCAGACCGCCTCCCGCGACTTGCGAGAACGAGTACTGCGCCACGCGCTGGATCCGCCCGTCGGCGTTGTGTCGACCGAGGTGCAGCTGCACGCCGCCCATGCTGCGGACGCTCGCGCCGTCGAAGGAGTCGTTGCCGGGAAGCCCGACGGCGAGATCGTCGCGCCCGTCGCCGTCGAAGTCGCCCGCGGCGAGAGCGTAGCCGTAGCGATCGAGCGCCTGCGCGGGATCGACCGCGTTGTCCCAAGGCACCAGCGGCAGCACCGAATCGAGCGCGCCGACGGGCGCCCCGAACCGCACCTGCACGGAGCCGGCGTCGGGGATTCCCGGCAGCCAGTCGTCGTGGGGCGCCCCCACCGCGAGGTCGTCGTAGCCGTCGGCATTGAAGTCGCCGGCCGCCATCCCGAAGCCGAAGAGCGCTCCCGCCTCCGGACCGACCGGAGAGTCCCCCTCTTCGAGAAAGAGCTGCGCGCCCGCCGCGCAGAGACCGACCGCAGGGCGGGCTTCGACGCCCGCGTACGCCGCGGAGCTGAGCGCCCCGAGCTCGGCGATCGCGGCGACCGCGCCGATTGCAGCGATCGCGCGCACTCGAGCCCGAGCCGTCACGGCGCCACCGCCGACCACTCGAGCGCGTCCGCGCTCTCGAAACCGTCGACGAAGAGCTGACCGTAGACCACGGCGACGGCGCCCACGGCGGTAGCCGGCAGGAGATCGCGACCCGGGGCTCCTAATGCCAGGTCGTCGAAGCCGTTGCCGTCGAAGTCTCCCGTCGCGAGCGCTGCGCCGAATCCGGCGTGCTCGTCCGACTCGCCCGGACGCTCGGCGATGAGCCCCCAGGGGTAGAGGTGGGGCAAGAGATGCCGCGCCGGACTTCCCACCAGTCCGAGGAAGGCGCCGCGAATGAGCACCGCTGCGCCGCTCGATTCTCCCGCAGAGGCAGTGTCCTCGCCGGCCATTCCGACGACGAGATCGTCGTAGCCGTCGGCGTCGAAGTCGCCGGCGGTGAGCGCCGAGCCGAAGCGATCGCCCGCCTCCGAGCCGCTGCCGAAGATGCCGTCTTCGGTCAGCCATGGCGCTTGCTCGGTCAGCAGGCCCGCGGTGGAGCCGTAGCTGACGATGACCTCGCCGGAGTCGATTCGATCCGGGCCGGCGCCATCCTCTCCCGGAGCCCCCATCGCCAGATCGTCGTAACCGTCGTGGTTGAAATCACCGGCGGCGAGGGTCTTGCCGAACTCGTCTCCGGCCTCCGCCGTCTCGCCGAAGCTGCCCTGGAAAAAGAACTGGTGCTCGGCGAAGAGCAGGGAGAACGGGCTGCCGTAGACCACCAGAACTGCACCCCATCCGTCACGGTGAGGAATGCCGGTCGCGAGGTCGTCGTAGCCGTCGCCGTTGAAGTCGCCGGTGGCCACTGCCCAGCCGACCTGGTCCTGGTCGGCCTGCGCGCCGGGAAGCCCCGGGGCGCCGAGGAACATCGAGTAGCCTCCGACCTCGCCCGCATCGTTGAGGTCGATCACCATCACCGACCCGGATCGGCAGGGAGCTGGACCGCATCCACCTCGACTGTAGGGAATGCCGACAGCGAGGTCGTCCTTCTGGTCGCCGTTGAAGTCGCCGAAGGCGACCGCGAAACCGAACAGCTCGAACGCAGAGGGAAAACCGGGAAGTCCCGAGCCCGGAGCCTTCGAGAACGAGTGTTCGGCGATGGGTTGGAGCGTCCCGCTGCCCGCCGGCCTCCCCAAGTGGAGCTGTACCGCTCCCGCCTGGACCAAGGAGCCGGTCGTCGGCACGAAGTTGAAGGGGACGCCCACGGCAAGGTCGTCGAACCCGTCGCCGTTCCAGTCGCCGGCGGCGAGAGCGTGGCCATAGCGCTCCTCCGCCTGCGCGAGATCGAGCGGGTTGGCCACCGGCGAGAGCACCACCCGGTTCGCGAGCGGCGTGGCGGGCGACCCGAGGCGGACCTGCGCCGAACCGCAGCGCAAGTTCACCGGATCGCAAGGGTTGGCCGGGATACCCGCAGCGAGGTCGTCGAAGCCGTCGCCGTTGAAGTCACCGACGGCGAGAGAGGCACCGAGACCGTCGGAGCTCCCCGGACTGTGGGGATAGCTCCCCTCTTCGAGCCAGAGCTGAGCGCCCTTGGCCGAGAGGCCGATCGAGTGGCGGCCCTGGGCCAGCGCCGAGGAGGCGCCGAGGACGCACAGAAGTATCGCGAGCCCAGCCGCAATCGGCACCACCAAGTGGCGAAGGCGGAAGGCCCGCCGCGCACGAGCCGTCCTCCGAGCCCCACTCCATCCGGATCGCACGTCCTTCCACCGCGCGTTCACTGGGTCACCCCCGACCACTCGAGCGCGTCGCCGCTGTCGAAGCCATCGAGGAAGAACTGGCCGTAGACGACGCCGACCGCGCCGACCGAGATGCTCGGCGCGAGCTGTCGTTCGGGCGCGCCGATGGCCAGGTCAGCGAAGCCGTTGCCGTCGAAGTCGCCGGCGGCGAGCTCCGCGCCGAAGCTCGCGAACACGTCCGTCTCCCCCGGGCGCTCGGCGATCATGCCGATGGGGGAGTTGCCGGGCGAGAGTTGCCGCGAGGGGCTCCCCGCGAGCCCGGACTCACGCCCCAGGATCACCGTCACGGCGCCGCTCCCGGCGCCGGCCATACCGCTCTCGCCAGCCGCGCCGATGGCGAGGTCCGTCTTCCCGTCGCCGTTCCAGTCACCAGCGGTGAGCGCCGAACCGAAGCGATCCTCGCTCTCCGAGCCGCTGCCGAAGATCCCGTCTTCGGAGAGCCACGGCGCCCCATCGAGGCGGAGACCGCCGGCGGAGCCGTAGCTCACGATCACCAGACCGACGTTGAACTGGCCGGCGCCGGCGAGGTCTTCGCCCGGGGCACCCATCGCCAGGTCGGCGTACCCATCGTGATTGAAGTCTCCTGCGGACAGCGTCCGGCCGAAGCCGTCGCCCACCTCCGGCAACTCGCCGAAGCTCCCCTGATCCAGCAACTGGTGGTCGCCGAAGAGGAGCGAGAACTCACTCCCATAGACCACCAGCACGGCGCCCACACCGTCGCGCTGCGGGATGCCGGTCGCGAGGTCGGCGTAGCCGTCGCCATCGAAGTCGCCGGCCGCCACCGCATAGCCGTATTCGTCGTTTGCCGCCGGGAGCCCCGGGAGCCCCTGCCGGCCGAGGCTCATCGGGTACCCGCCGAGACTCAGGTTGTCGTCGAGATCGATCACCATCACCGCGCCGGCCGCGCACGGCGTCGCGCCGCAGAGATTGCGGTCGTAAGGGATGCCGACCGCGAGATCGTCCTTGAGGTCGCCGTTGAAGTCACCGAAGGCGACGGCGTGGCCGAACCCCTCCGACGCCGAGGGAGTTCCAGGGAGAACGCCGAGCGCACCCTCCGCGAAGGAGTACGTGGCGATCGCTTGCAGCGGTTGGAGCGCCGACGGCAGACCGAAGTGCAGCTGCAGGCCCCCTGCCGGCACCAGGGAGACGCCTGCGTGGACGAGGTTCCGGGGAACGCCGACGGCGAGATCGTCGCGCCCATCGCCGTTGAAATCGCCCGCGGCGAGCGCCGACCCATAGCCTTCGTCCTGGTTTGCGGGGTCATTGCTGTTGGGCACGGGAGACAGCACGATCCGGCTCGTGAGCGCGGCCGACGCCGCGCCCATGCGCACCTGCACCGCGCCACAGCGAATCTCCTGCGGGTCGCAGGCGTTCCCCGGCGCCCCCGAAGCGAGATCGGCGAAACCGTCGCCGTTGAAATCGCCGGCCGCGAGCGCGCTGCCGAACCTGTCGGAGTTCCCTGGATTGTGCGGATCGACCCCCTCTTCGAGCCAGAGCTGCGCGTACTTGGCTTGAAGACCGATGGTGTGCCGACCCTGCGCGAGGGCCGGAGAGAGCGCCAGGATCGCGATGGAGCCGGCGATCGCTGGGGCTAGAAGTCGGACGAATCGCGGGTGCATGGAGTTCTTGTTCATGACCGGTTACGCGCAGCGGTCCACCGCCGCGGCTCACCGCGCGCGAGCGCGGCTCGGCGCAAGGCCCGGCGGCAGGCGAGAGACGCCCCTCTCCTTCGAGAGTAGAATCCGCCTCCATGAACCGCCCGGCGCGCTCCGCCGTCGACATCACGGACCTGCTGCGCGCCTGGCGCGCCGGCGGCGCCGACGCCTCCGAAGAGCTGCTGGCGAAGATCTACGGCGCGTTGAAGAAGATCGCCGCTTCGCAGCTGCGCCGGGAGCGCGCCGCCCACACCCTGCAGACCACAGCGCTGGTCAACGAGGCCTTTCTCCGCCTGCTCGACCAGCAGCGCGTCGATTGGCGGGATCGCGCCCACTTCTTCGGCCTCGCGGCGACGATGATGCGGCGGATCCTGGTCGACTACGCCCGCGCCCGGAACGCCCAGAAACGCCAGCTTCCGGGCGAGCACGCAGCCCTCTCGATCACTTCCGTGCATCTGCCCGACCTGGATCTGCTCGATCTGGATCGCGCGCTTTCCCGCCTTGCGGAGGACCATCCCCGGCAGGCGCGGGTGGTCGAGATGCGCTATTTCGCGGATCTGGAGATCGAGGAGATCGCCGACGTCCTCGAGATCTCCCCGGCCACGGTCAAGCGCGATTGGCAGTTCGCCCGTGTCTGGCTGCGGGCCGAGCTCGCGGGCGGGCCGCCCGCGACCTGAGCCGCCCCACAGCAGGGGCGAGGCTCGAGATGAGCAAGATTCCGCAAGCACCGATCCCTCTGGATCAGCTAGCTTGATGGACCGGAGAGCGCCACGGTGGCAGCGCACCGTGGGTGATCCGGAAGATCATGTTGGCGCCTCCAGAATCCCTTCCCGACCTTTTCGCTCGCGCGCTCGATCTCGACGAGGTGGCGCGCCGCGCGCTGCTCGAACGGACCCTGGGGGAGAACCGGGAGCTCGGCGAAGGTCTCGCGCGTCTGCTCGAGAATCTGACCGAGCAGGCCTCACCGATCGATCGATCTCCCTGGCGCGAGCTCGATGAGAGCGGTGAAGGCGCCGGCGCAATTCCGGCGCGGATCGGCCCCTACAGCATCGTTCGCGAGCTCGGTCGCGGCGGCATGGCACGCGTCTACCTCGCCGAGGAGAGAACCGATCTCTTCGCACGCACCCTTGCCGTCAAGGTCCTCGACCGCGCGCCTTTCGACGATGGCGCGATCCGCCGCTTCCGCGACGAGGTACGGATCCTCTCCTCGCTCGAGCATCCGGGAATCGCCCGATTCCTCCACGGTGGCAGAACGGACGACGGCGTCTGGTTCCTGGCGCTCGAGCACGTCGACGGCGACGATCTCCTCTCCTGGTGTCGCGCGCATTCGCTTTCCGTCCGGGCGCGCGTCGAGAGCTTTGTCGAAGCGCTCGACGCGATCAGCTTCGCCCATGACCGCGGCATCGTCCATCGCGACCTCAAGCCGGATCATCTCCTCATCGACCGCGCCGGGCGACCGCGGCTGCTCGACTTCGGCATCTCGAAGCTCGTCGACCCTGAGCCGGGAGGGGGTCGAGCGGCGACACGCACGGACGCTCGCGCCTTGACGCCCGCCTACGCCAGCCCTGAGCAGTTCCGCGGCGAATCGGCGACGCCCGCCTCGGACGTCTACTCGCTGGGAGCGATCCTCTATGAGCTCCTCGTCGGCCGGCGCCCGTTCGCCGAGATCGAGTCCGAGCGCTCGCGCTTCGAGCGCGCGGTGCTCGAAACCGATCCCGAGGCGCCGTCGAGCGTCGCGCGTCGGTTTGCGATGTCCGGAGGGCTCGACGCCACGACCGACTCCGCAACGGCCTGGTCGGGCGAACTCGCGCGCGACCTCGACGCGATCTGCCTCAAGGCACTGCGCAAAGTGCCGACCGAGCGCTACCGCGACGCCAACGAGCTGGCGAGCGACCTGCGCCGCTTCCTCGACGGGCGACCCGTGGCGGCGCGGCGCGGTGGTTGGCGCTATCGTCTGACCCGATTCGCGCGACGCCATCGCCACCAACTGGCCGTGGGCGCGGCACTTCTCGTCGCCTCCGTCGCCGTCGCCTTCGCCCTGTCCCGCGGCGGCGCGCCCGCCGAGCCTCCGTCGCCTCGCCCGTTTCCCTTCTCCGAGCTCGGGTCCCTCGAGGTCGAGGACCTCCGTCGCCGGTTCGCCGAGACCCCTGAGGACGTGGAGACCGGATCGGCCCTCTCCCTGCGGCTGCTGCGCGACCAGAGTTTCGAACAGGCCCGTCTGGTGCTCGCCAGCCTGCGCCAGATTCCGGGACAGGAGCAGCATCCGCTGATCGACTACGTGGAGGCGCAACTCGCCTCCAACCAGAACGAACCGCATCGCGCGCTGGTCCATCTGACGCGCGCGCGAGACCGAGCCTTGCTCGCCGGGCGCGGCGACCTTCTGGGACAGATCCGCGCCTCTCGCGGCCGGCTGCTCGCGACTCTCGGACGGCGCTCCGAAGCCGGGCGCGAGATGGAGATGGCCTTGCGCGACTTCGAGACCACCTCCGATCATGCCTCGCAGTCGCGCGTGCTGAACGACCTCGCGATCGAGCAGTTGCAGCGCGGCGAGCTCGATCGCGGCGAGCAACTCCTCGAGCGCGCGATCGCCGAAGCGCAAACTGCCGACAACTTTCCCGGAACCATGATCTTCAACCTGGCGTGCGTACAGATGGTGCGGGGCCGACCCGACCTCGCTGAGATCCGCCTGCGCGGGTTGGTGGAAGCTCGCCGCGCGGGCCCGAACCGACGCCAGCTCGGCGAGGCGCTCGCCCAGCTGGCGCGCGCACTGGCGCAGCAGGGCCGTGGCGGCGAGGCCGAGCCGCTGCGCGAGGAGGCGCTCGCCCTTCTGCAGCCGGCCAGTGGCAGCGGCCAGCTGAAGTATCTGCTTCACCTCTCGGGCGAGCTGGAGCTCGAACGCGGCAATCTGGAGGCCGTCGAACCTCTCGTGGGTCTCCTGCGGAGCGCCTCCGAGAGCGCTGGTGAGGCGCTCGCGCTCGCCCTGGCGATCGAGCTCGAGGCCCGCGCTCACGCGGCGCGCGGGCAGTTTGTCGAGGCGAGAGAGCGCTTCGCCGAAGCTCGACGGCTGTTCACGGAGGGGGGCGAGCTCGACGCCGCTGCAGAGTGCGGCGCAGCCGAAGCGGCAGCGGAGGTACGCGGGGCGAACTTCACCGCCGCCGAGAGCGCTTCGCTGGGCTCTCCCGAGCGCCTGTCGGCGGGAGCGGAAGGCAGCCGGATGGTCGTCCTCGCGCGAGCCATAAGGGTGCGGGCGGCGCTCGGCGAGGGGCGCGCAGCGGAGGCGTGGGAGCTCTTCGCGACGTTGCCCGACGACAGCCGTTCCCCCGCCGTCGATGTGCGATCGGCTTATCTGCTCGCCCGCGGAGGCCTCGCTGCGGCCGCGCGGCAGTTCGACGACAGCCGCCGCGATTTCGAGCAGGTCATCCGGGAAGCCCGGGCCGCTGGACGAAAGCTCGAGGAGCTCGACGCTCGACTCGAGCTCGCTGCGCTCCAGCTTGCCGCCGACGGTCCGCAGCGCGCTGCGGCCACTGCCCAGGACGTCGCCGTCGAGGCCCGGCGGCTCGGTCTCGGCGGAGTCGAGTCTCGCGCCCGGTCGATCGAGGCCGTGTTGGCACTCCTCAGGGCCCGCTAGTCCGAACTGGCTTCAGGTGGCCCGCAGGCGGCCGGCCGCGCTGTCGTCGGCGGCGGCCGCGATGGCGGTGAGCACTCGTCGCGTCACGTCGGCGTCGGCGCCGACCTCGCTGGCGAGGGCGGTCTCGAACCGGGCGTGGAAGCGGCGAGCGGCCGCGAGCAGTTTCCGGCCGCGCGCTGCCAGTTGGATGGCGTTGGCTCGGGTATCGCGAGGGCTCGGCCGTCGGGTGACGAAACCCCGCGCTACCAGATCGTTGACGATCTTGCCCGCACCCTGGTCGGTGATGCCCAGGTGTGCAGCGAGGTCGCGCTGGCTCGGCGGCTCCGCGCTCGCGGCGATCGCGCGCACGACGTAGCCCACCGTGGGCGTCAGGTCGGCGAAGCCGCGGCGCTCCAGATCGGCGCGCAGCTGATCGACGAAGGCCTGGTAGGCGAGGCCCAGGAGGATTCCGAAATCGGCACGGCTTTCGGGCTTGAGCTTTTGTGCAACCATGGTTTAGTATAACTCCATGACGATCATTCGCGCTTCCTCCGCTCCGCGCTTCAACTTGCCGGGCCTCGACGTCACGGGTCTCGCCGCTCCCAGCCGCGGCGCCCGTGAAACGAGCGTCTGGCGCCTGACACTGGCTCCGGGCGCTCCTGGTGCACTGCACTCGGTCGACCGCGAGGAGATCTTCGTCGCCCTGGCCGGACACGCGACCGTCGTCCTGGGCGGCGTCGAGCATAGTTTCTCCGCCGGCGATGCTCTGGTGGTCGCCGCCGGCGAGACTTTCTCGCTCGCCAACCACGGCGACGAACCGTTCGAGGCGATCGCGGCGCTGCCGGTCGGCGGCAAAGCCGCCATGCCGGGGGGCGAAGCGTTCCTGCCGCCCTGGACGACCTGATCTCCGGTCCGGACGCGACGGCCTAGCTGCGGCGCCCGTTGCCTGCGGGCGACGGCAGCTCAGCCTTGGCGAGTACGAAGGCCGGCGGCCTCGCCGGTGCCGTTCGAAACTCTGATGGGGAGACTCCGAACTCGCTGCGAAAAGTCGTCGAGAAGTGGCTCAGCGAGCCGAATCCGACCGCGAAGCAGACCTGCGTCACCTGGCCGCCCTCGCGCAGCCGCCGGGCGGCCTCGCGCAGGCGCACGCCGACGAGGAATCGGTGCGGCGTCTCGCCTTCGAGCTCGGCGAAGACACGCGCAAACGGATAGAGGCTCATCCCGACCTCGCGCGCCAGATGCGAGAGCGACAGCGGCTCGGCGAAGGCCGTCCGCATCATCTCCTTGGCGCGGTCGATCCGCGCCGCGTACCAGGAGAGTTGATGCGCGCGGTAGAGGGGGCGGCGGCCGGGAGCCGCGCCGAGGGTCCACCAGAGTGCGCCCGCGAGCGCTTCGAGCCGCGCCGCCTCACCTGGCGGACTCACCGCGAGACTGTGCCGCAGGTACGCGCGGCGGTTGGTCAACTCGAGGACCGGGGCGATCCCGGCAGGCGTGGCGGTGATGGCGGCGGCACCCGCCGAGCGCAGGCTCTCGATCGTCGAATCGCGGTAGAGCACGCTCAGGCACTCGTCTTCGGGATACTCCTCGTCGTGGGCGCAAGAGAACTCGAGTCCAGGACGCGTCACGAAAAGGCGGTCGGGGGTGACCGTTTGCCAGGCTTGGCCGATCCGCACGCGAAACGAGCCCGAACAGACGAAATTGACCGCATGGCCTTCGGCCCGCTCGCGCTCCGGATCGCGATGGGGCGTCAGGGGATCGTGCCCGAACCGTTCGAGCGCGATCGCCGGGGTGCGGCCGATGGAATGGACGAGGTTCACGTAGCGAGATCCTCCGGCAACGGTCCGCCGACGCGGCGGCGACGCCGAGCCCGCAATCTAGCAAGAAAGCGCCAGCGGCGACCGACCGCCCGAGCCCGGGCTTCTCCACCATCCGCGCTTCGAGCGGCGGCGACGTCCACTCGGCGGGATCGGACTGCTTGACGTCGTACATGAAGCAGAGCCCGACGGTCTTCGCCGCGATCGACGGCAGTGCAACTCAGTCCCGCAAGCGCTCGACCGCCTCGTCTTGGGGTCGCCGTTCGTTTCTGCGGGCCGGCCCCTCCGAACGGGCGGCCTCGGCGGCGGGCCGGCGTGGTACTCAGGAGTCACCCCGGCAAGGTTGACCGGGCGAAGGACGGACCGCATGCGAAACCGTCGCCAATCGGCCGTCGGGCTGCGCTGTGACCGACGTGAGTGCCTCCGGCTGCTGGGCTTCGCCGCCGGCGCCATGGCGACCGGCTGCGTCTCGGGCTGCGACGGCCGGGGGCCGGTCGAGCCGGAACCGGTGCGGATCGCCAGCCGGCTGCTCGGCGCCGTCGACCGCGAAGCCGTCCATGGCGGCGTCATCATCGCCTACACCGACGGCCGTTTCCTCCCGGCCTGGACCGGCGTCGACGGCGAAGGGCGGTTCGCCTTCGAGACCGTTCGGGGCAGCACCATCCGGGTGATCGCGGACGGCTACGGGACGCGCACGGCGACGCCGATCGATGTCATCGGCCCGGAGCTCTTCCTGATCCCCCGCCGGGACCCGTTCCTGTACGACCGGGTGCGCGGGGTCTTCCTCGGTTCCAGCAGCGGGCTGGTGCGGCTGTCGAGCCGCAATCTCACCGCCGGCGAGCGCAGCCGCACGATGACCGTCCTGTTCGCTCCGGACCTTCCCGAAACCTACCGGGAGGCCGTCCTCGAGTATCTCGGCCGCGCGAGCGAGTTCACCGCTGGCGGCCTGGATCTGGGTTCGATCGCGGTCCGCGAAGGTCCGGTACTCGATACACCCGAAGACGGGCTGTTCAAGTTCCGGCTCGCCAGTTCGATAGCAGAAGATGCGGTGACCCTGGTGAAGGCGAACACCAGCGTCATCTCGGGCTCTTCGACGACCTTTCGCCCCGGCCTCCAGGGCTCGCGGCTCCGGGAGGTCGCCGGGCACGAAGTCCTCACCAGCTGGGGCGCCATCGGAAGCTCGCCGAACGGCGGCCTCATGGACCCGGGTGCGAGGCCCGAGGATCCTCGCGACGTCCCGATGGTGACGATCGCCTACCGCCTCGAAGCCGGCTACGTCTGGGCCTGAGCGGCCGGCGCGGGAGGCAGGCGCGGGGAACCCGCCTCAGGCCGGCTCGACCGGGACAGCGACCGGCACGGGCGGCGGCTGCGTTTCCGGCGTTTCCAGACCGCCGCGAAGCCGGCGCAGCAGCGGGGGTGCGAGGAGCAGGAGAAGGGCCAGACCGGCGAGCGGCGCCAGGGTACGCCAGGTGATCACCTCCGCCATCGTCGCCGCCCCGGCCGCCTGATGGATGACGTTGACGTAGAGGGTCCCCTTGATCGCCAGACCGAGCGCGGTGCTGGCCAGGAACCTGCCGCGCGGGATCCCCAGGAGCCCCGAGGCGAAGTTGATCGCCGTGTGCGGGAAGCTCGGCGCCACCCGCACGGCGAGGAGCGTCGCGAAGTCGCTCCGCCGGGCGAGCAGCCGCAGCAGGCGGCCGTCACCTGCCTCACGCTCGCCGCTCCGGCCAGCAGCACGCGCCAACGAGTAGGCGCCCATCGCGCCGACGACGCCTCCGACGACGAACGTCGGGGCGGCGATCAAAGGCGCAAAGAGAATCCCGGCGACGAAGACCATCGCCGAGCCGGGCAGACCGGCCGCGAAGAGCACCGCGGTCACCAGGGCGACCAGCGGGGCGAGCCACCAGCTGTCGACATGCCCCTGAGCCAGAGCGACGCCGGCGCGCCAGTCGAGGAGTCCCGCCCGCTCGAGTCCGAAACCGATCCCCGCGGCGAGCGCCATGAGCACGACGAGCCGCAAGCCCCGCCGGCCGCGCGGCGCGTTCCCGACAGCGGCAGGGACTGGCGCTACCGGCAAGGCGCGCGCCCCGTCACCGGACCCGAGAGGCCGGCGGCGCGAGAGGTGGGGGAATCGGCGCATCGCCGGGCGAAAGTACCAAGAGATCGGCTCGCGGACCAACCCAGGGTTTCCTCAGCGCGCTCGAAGTGGCCCCTGGGGGGTGATCGATACGTAGCGGTGGGCACAAGGAGTCCCACCATGCGCTTCTCTTCGCTCGCTGCACTGCCGGCACTCGCCCTCTTCCTCGTTCCGGGACCGACCGCGACGGCGCGCGCCGCCGCCCCTACTGCCGACTCCCCGGAGCCATTGGCACCCTGGGAGCCATGGCTGGCGCTCGCCCTTTCGCCGGATGCACAGGCCAAGAGCGACGCTGCCGAGGTGCTCTTCTTCCTCGCCGCCGACGAGCACGGCGGTCCGGAGGAACTCTGGAGCCTCCCGCGCTCGGGCGGGACCGCCCGCCGTCTGTCGGGGTCACTCGCACCTGGCGAGCGCGTCGGGGAGTTCGCGCTCAGCCCCGACGCGCGCGCGCTCGCCTTCACCGTGCTGGCGGACGGCGGGCCGCGCCGGCTCTTCTGGACTCCGGCCGCCGGCGGCGCGCCGCGCCTCGTCAGCAGCGACCTCGGGCCGTCCGACGGCGGCGCGCGCTTCGCCTTCCGGCCGGACTCGCTGGCGCTCGGCTTCGTCGGCCGAGGAGATCGAGCCCAGGTCTTCGCGCTCTTCGAAGAGATCTTCTCGAACGGCTTCGAAAGCGGCGACTCCGCGGGATGGAGCGACACGACGGCGAACCCCTGTCCGACGCCCACGGGCGGACCGACGCTGCACGCCAGCTCGATCCTCTCGAACGAGACCTGGACGGCCAACGCCAGTCCGCACGTCCTGACCTCGAACGTCCTGGTGCCGCCGGGTGTCACGCTCACCATCGCGCCGTGCGCCGAGGTGCGCGTTCGTCCGGGATTCGACCTCACGGTCCAGGGGACCCTGACGGCTGTCGGAACCCCCCTGCAGCGCATCCGGTTCCTGCGTGACGTCGCCGCATCGCCCTGGGATTCGATCTGGGTGAAGAGCCCGGGGACGGCGACGCTCTCCTTTCTCGACCTCTCCGGGGGCGGCGCCGCCGGCGCCTCGATCGTCGCCGAAGGCGTCGATACCCTTCCCGCCGCGCAACCGCTCTTCGTCGACCACGTCAAGGTCATCGGCTCGACCAGCTACGGCGTCCGGCTCATCCGCCGCGCCGCCTTCGCCGACGGGTCGCGCGACCTCGTGGTCCTGGGCGCGGGAGCGACGGACCCGACCGCCCCGTTCCCGGTTCGCATGTCGCTCAACACCGTCGGGTCGCTGCCGGTCGGAAGCTACACCGGCAACGCCAGCGACCAGATCCAGGTCATCGGCGAGGGCGACTCCGCGGTTGCGGTCGACGACGCTTTTCACGCGCGGGGAGTTCCCTATCAGGTCGGTGGCCCGGCCGGCGCCTTCGGTCTGATCGTCGTCGATGGCAACCCGGCTCTTGCGACGCTCACCATCGACCCCGGCGTCGAGATCCGCTTCTACAGCGCCGGGTCGAACATCGGCGGCCTGTTCGTCGGGACGAGCGGCAGCCCGGTCGCCACCGGCCGCCTCGTCGCAGCGGGTACTGCGGCAGCGCCGATCCTGTTCACTGGCGCCGGCGGCGCGCCGGTCGCGGGGAGCTGGGAGGGGATCACCTTCTTCGGTGCGCTCGCAGCCGGCAACGTCCTCGACCACGTGCAGATCGATGCCGCGGGGGACAACGGCGGCGATGCCGGGTTCGGCTGTCCGCCGGCGGCGTTTCCGGAGACTTCGGGCGCGCTCAAGATCTTCAGTCCGCCCGGAAGCTCGTTCCTGACCCACTCGACGATCTCGCGCTCGAGCACGCACGGCGTCTTTCGCGCCTGGACCGGAGCCCAGGTCGACTTCATGACCGGCAACACCTTCGACGACGTGTTGTTCTGCAATCAGGTCCTGCCGAAACCTCCCCTGCCCGCGGTCTGCCCGGCGAATCCGGAGTGTCCGCAGTGACCTCGCGGGGTGCGGCAATCCTCGCTCTCGGGCTGGCGGCTCTTCCGGCGCTTCCCGCGTCCGCCACGGCCGGCACCGGGCGGCTGGTTTCGCAGTGGATGAGCCGGGCGCCCGCGATCGACGGCGAGATCGCGGCGGCGGAGTGGAACGAGGCGCGGCTCGTCGAGCTCGGCAACGGCGTCTCGGTGCGGATCGGCAACGATTCCCGGACGCTCTACCTCGCGGTGCTCGATGCCGGAGACGTCGAGCTCGGAGAGGACGATGGGCTCGTTCTCCTGTTCGACGACGAAGGAGGAACGGCGCCGGTGCTCGACGACGGCAGCTGGGCCGGTCTCGCGTGCCACCAGGCGGCGGAGTACGGCGAGGGGATGCTGCAGATCGTCGACGCGCCATCGGGGCCGTCGAGCCCGTCGATCACCTTCCGGGAGTATGCGGCGGGGACGTACTGTCCAGCGCAGGCGTTGGACGACCGGGTGAGCTCAAGTTCCACCGCGCGGCCCGAAGGGGTGACCTGGGAGGCGGCGATTCCGCTCGACGGCACGTCGCCGCTCAGGGCCGGCGCGGGCGAGCGCTTCGCCCTCTTCCTGCTGCTCTACCGCGACGGTGCCCAGGCCGGCTGCCTGCCGGCCTGTTCGACCGTCGACGTGGCCGACTTCCGCAACCTGGTGCTGGCTTCGGGCGGCTGCAACACGGGTCCGCAGGGCTTCGGCAGCGGACAGACGCAACCCGATCTGCCGCTCGACTGGAGCAGCGATCTGGGCGCCGGCAGCGGCGAGGTCTGGGTTCAGTCCGCGGTCGACGGCGACCAGTTCTACTGCGGCATGAACGTCACCGGGGGCGCGGGAGCCTCCGGCTGCGTCACGAACGTGCACTACCTCTCGGCGGAGGCCGAAGCGTTGCTGCGCCTGCCGCTCGCGCTCGCCGGACAGGGTTCGGTGACAGTGCGCCTGCGCGCCAACTTCCAGTCCGGCGCGTCCGGCGACTTCCTCGCCTTCGGTGCCCGGTACGAACAGATTCCGTTCTTCTCGATGCTCCTCTGGCAGACGAGTCACGGCGCTCCGGGCGGGCCCGGGAGCTCGGTCGACCTCGACCTCTCGCTTTTCACCAACAACTTGCCGCTCGAGCTCACTTTCTGGCACCACACGACCACTGCCGGGACTTCAGACGGCGGCTTCGCGCAGATCGACGACGTCGAGCTCCTCTGCGGCCCGAGCCTCTTCGCCGACGGCTTCGAGAGCGGTCTCACAACGCACTGGACCGCGACCCTTCCCTGATCGCCGCCCTCCGAGATCGCGCCCCCCCCCAGCCGCCGTTCGCCCCGCGGTCCCATTCGGCCGTAACATGCGCGGCGATCATGGAAGAGGTCGAAGGACGGGACCGGGGGGCCGTCACGCGGCTCCTGCGCGAAGCCGACGGCGGCAGCAAGGAGGCGCTCGATGCGCTGTTCGCCCTGCTCTACGAGAAGCTCCGCGGGATGTCGCATCGACTCCTCGCGGCCCATGTGCGCAATCCGACGCTCTCGACCACGGCCCTGGTGCACGAGGCGTATCTCAAGCTCTCGCGCGACCACGAGTGGTCGGCGCGCGATCGCGAGCACTTCCTGTCGATCTCGGCGCGCGCCATGCGCCAGATCGTGGTCGACGCGGCGCGTGCCCGCGGTGCCGACAAGCGCGGCGGCGGCGCCCCCGTCGTGGCGCTCTCCGGCCTCGAGTCGGCACGGACCGCGACTCCCGAAGAGGTCCTCGCCCTCGACCAGGCGATCTCGCGCCTCGCCCGGATCGATCCGGAGCTCGAGCAGATCGTCGAGCTCCGATTCTTCGCCGGTCTCTCGCTCGAGGAGATCCGCGAGTTGACCGGCACCCCCGAGCGCACTCTCAAGCGGCGCTTCCGCGCCGCCCGTGCTCTCCTCCTCGAGGAGCTCGGCCCGGGGCCGCCTGCCGGGCCCGGCGCGTGATCGACGACAGCGAGCTCGACCAGTTGCGCGCCGCCCGGGAGCTCTTCGACCTGCTGGTCGAGCTCGACGAGCGCGAGCGCAACGTGCGACTCGCCGCGCTCGCGGATGCCGCGCTCGCGACACGCGTCCGCCGCCTGCTCGCCGCCGACCGCCTGCCCGACGCCACGCTTGGCGACCCGCTCGCTGCCGCCGCCGCCTGGCTGGCCGAGGAGGAGCGCGAGTCCGGGTTGCCGAGCGATCGCCACGGCGAGCGGATCGGCCCGTGGCGGATTCTCTCGCCGCTCGGTCGCGGCGGCATGGGCGAGGTCTTCCTCGCCGAGCGCGCCGACGGCGCTTTCGAGCGCCGGGTCGCGCTGAAGCTCCTCAAGCGCGGGCTCGACAGCGACGAGATCGTGGCGCGTTTCCTCGCCGAGCGGCGGATCCTGGCGCGCCTCGATCACCCCGGCATCGCGCAACTGGTCGATGGTGGTCTGGCGCCGGACGGACGCCCCTACTTCGCCCTCGAGCTCGTCCTCGGCCAACCCATCACCGAATGGTGCGCCGAGCGCCGCCTCGCGCTCGAGGATCGCCTGCGACTGGTGCTCGAGGTCGTCACGGCGGTCGATTTCGCCCACCGCAATCTGGTGGTCCATCGCGACCTCAAGCCGTCGAACATCCTCGTCACCGCGGCCGGGCAGGCGAAGCTCCTCGATTTCGGGATTGCCAAGCTCCTCGGCAGCGACGACGACGATGCGACGCGGACCGGCGCGAGGATGCTGACCCGGCGCTACGCCGCACCCGAGCAGCTCGCCGGCGAGCCGGTAACCACCGCGACCGACGTCCATGCGCTCGGTCTCCTGATCTGGGAGCTGGTTACCGGGGAGCCGACCCGGAGCGCCGCTTCCGACTCGGCGCTCTCCGTCGTCGAGCTCGAGCGCGAGACGCGCACGCCACCGAGCGCGCGGCTCGCCGCGGCCGATCCGCGGCGCGCGCCGCTCGAGGACGGGTCGCCGCGCGCCCGCCGCCGACTCGCGCGGCGGGTGGCAGGCGATCTCGACAAGGTGGTGCTTCGCGCACTGCGTCGCGAGCCCGATCGGCGCTATCCAGGCGCGATGGCGCTCGGCGACGATCTCGTCCGCTTTCTCGAGAACCGCCCCGTCGTCGCCCGCGAAGGGGCGCGCGCCTATCGCCTCGCGAAGTTCGCGCGTCGGCACCGCGCGGCGGTCGCTGCCGCCGGTCTGATCGCACTCACCCTCGCTGCCGGGGTGGCCGCCACCTGGCGCCAGGCGCAGATCGCGGAGGCGGAGCGCGCGCGCGCCGAGCGCCGCTTCGCCGACGTGCGCCGGCTGGCGAACACCGCCCTCTTCGAAGTTCACGCGACGCTCGAGAATGTCGCGGGCGGCATGGCGACCCGGCGCCTCCTGGTCGCTACGGCGCTCGAGTACCTCGATGACCTGGCGCGCGAAGCGGGCGACGAGCCGGAGCTGCTGGTCGAGCTGGCCACTGCCTACGAGCGCACGGCGGAGATCCAGGGGATGCCCGGCTGGCCGAGCGAGGGACGAACCGGCGATGCGCTCGCCAGCCTCGAACGGGCCCTCGAGCTGCGGCGGCGCGCGCGCCGGGCGGCGGCGCCGGGCGCCGCCGATCTCGCCTTCGCCCGACTGAGCGTCCGCCTGGGCACCGTGCTCGCAGCCCGCGGCGCGAGCGCCGCGGCGCTCGCGCACCATCGGGAGGCGCTGGCGCTCTATCTCGCCGCCGACCCGCCTGGCACCGAAGAGCGGCTCGAGCGGGTTCAGGCGCGGATCGCGATCGGCGACGACCTCTGGGAGCTCGGCGACATCGCCGCCGCCGCGGGCGAGTATCGCGAGGCGCGCGGCGAGGTGGTCGCGATTCGCGCTGCCGACCCGGGCTCGACGCTCGCGATCCGCCAGTCCGGCGTCGTCGAGCAGAGGCTCGGCGACGCTGCGGCCGAACGCCAGGAGTGGCCGCTCGCTCTCGCTCACCACAAAGCGTCGCTGGCGATCGACCAGGAGCTCGCCGGCCGCTCCCCCGCCGACGCCGAAGTTCGCCGCGACCTGGGCACGGATCTCTCGCGCCTGGGCGTCGACTTCGCCGCTCTCGGACGCGCGCCGGCCGCGCTCGCCCAGCACCGCGGTGCGACCGAGCTCCGCGAGGCGCTGCTCGCTGAGGAGCCGGACGACGCACGGGCGCTCGAGGACGCCGCCGAATCGCGGTTCGAAACCGGCAGGACGCTGCAGGCGCTCGGGCGACCTCAAGAAGCGGTGGGCGAGATCGCCCTCGCGATCGAGCGCCGCCGGGCTCTCGTCCGCCTCGATCCGGGCAACGCACGCTGGCAGGATTCGCTCGCGGCGAGCCTCGCGACCCTGGCCGAGATCGAGCAGAGCCGCGGCAATCCCGCTGCGGCGGCGCGAGCGTTCGACGAAGCGCTCGCCCTGCGCCGCGAGCTCGCGCGCTCGAGCCCCGACTTCGCCGGCAACCGGTCCGCACTCCTGGCTCTCGAGTCGAGCCGATCCACCGCCCCGCGCCCACCCTAGCCGGAGGCGTCGTGAGCTTCTTTCCCGTCTGTCGGCGGCCACGCGCCGGACGGACGCGCCAGCATCGGTTGAGGTCTAGGGCTGCCCGAAGAGCGCGGCGACCGCGGCAGCGTGGGCGGCGAGCAGGGCGGCGCGTTTGATCTTGAGGGTCGGGGTGAGCAGCTCCGGGTAGTCCTGCGGCGTGCCGGGGAGAACGAGGAGCTTCTTCGGCTTCTCGAAGTCGGAGAAGGCGGCGAGCCCGGCGCGGGCCCGCGGCAGGAGCGCCGTGGCCGCGTCCTCGCCGGCCGCGGCGATCCGGGCGAGCTCGGCGCGATCCACGAAGACCGCCGCGGCCACGAACGGCCGGCCCTCTCCGAACAGCACGGCGCCATGGAACGGCGCCGTCGAGGCGAGCGCCAGCTCGATCGGCTCCGGCGAGAGCTTCTTGCCTGTGGAGAGCATGATCAGGCTCTTGCAGCGTCCCTCGATGTAGAGGAAACCCGCTTCGTCGACCCGTCCGAGGTCGCCGGTGCGGAAGAAGCCATCCGCGGTCCAGACCTCCGCTCCGTCCTCTGGCTCGAGGAAACCGGAGAGCAACAGCGGACCACGCACCTCAAGCTCGCCGTCGGCGCCGAAGTGCACCTCGTGATCGGCTGTGATCCGGCCGGCGCAACCCTGCCGCCGCGGACCGGCGAGCAGGTTCGAGGAGATCATCCCCGCCGTCTCGCTCATCCCGTAGAGCTCGACCAGGGGGATGCCGAGACTCTCGAAGAACCGGAAGAGCGCCGGCGGGGCCGGCGCGCCGCCGGCAAACAGGCCGCGTACCCGGCCACCCAGCCGGGCGCGCAGGGCGCGACCGACGAGCCGGTCGGCGAGACGCGTGCCGAGAGCGTCCCCGATCCGCCGCGAGCCGTCGAGACGCCGGCGCGCGGCGGCTGCGAGCGCCCGGCGCACCGCCCACCGCAAGGGGGGCGGGAGCGCGGCGATCTTCGCCTCGACCCCGTCGCGCATGCGCTCGTAGACCAGGGGCACGGAGAAGAAGTAGGTCGGGGCGAGAGCGAGGCCGGGCTCGAGCTCTTCCCGCCGGGCCACCATGATCAACTCATGCCCCTGCGCCAGGGCGAGGGTGAACTGGGCGTGCCCGGCGATATGCCCGAAGGGCAGGAAGTGGAGACCGACATCGTCCCCGGTGGTCGCCACGGAGGCCTGACCGGCGTCGAGCGCGTGCACCATCGCGCGCTGCGCAAGACGCACGCCCTTCGACCGCCCGGTGGTGCCGCTGGTGAAGAGGAGCAGAAACGGGTCCTCCTCCCCGACCGCCGCGGCGAGCGCCGCCATCTCCTCCGGCGCGAGGCCGGGCGCCTCGTCGCCGACGGCAGAGGCGAGCGCAACGACCGGGAGACCGGCCGGCACCGAGTCCGGCGCGAGGCGGGCGCCGGTAATGACCGCCGCAAGCCCGGCGGCGATGAGCTCCGGCGCGGCCGGCTGAAGCTTCTCCCACTGCGCTGCGGTCGAGACGAAGATCACCCGCGGCGCGACCCGGCGCGCGATCCCGGCCACGGTCTCCGCCCCCAGGCTCGAGAAGACCGCCGCCGGCTCGGCGCGCAGCAACTGCGTGCCCAGCGCCACCATCTGCCACTCCGGTGAGTTCTCGGCCAGCAGGAGGACGCGCAAGCCCGGCCCGACACCGACCGAGCGCAGAAGCCGGGCCGCCCGTCCCACTCCGGCCGCGAACGCGCCGCGCGACAGCGTGCACGGCGCGCCGAGCGCACCGCCGTCGCCGGCCGGCGGCTCGAGAAAACGCAGAAAACGCCGCTCCGGCTGGCGGCTCGCTGTCGCCACGAGAAGCGCCGGCAGCGTGCGCGCCGCGAAACGGCGAGGCTCGAGTCGAGGGAAATCCTGCCGCTCGGTCGTCATCTCGAGCCGCGACGACCCCGGCCCGGAAGCGGCGCTGCCGCCTCGCCGCCTCCCAGAGCAGGCCCCACCGCGATCGACTCGGCGCGGTAGCGGAAGAGGCGCCGGGCCGGCGACCAGCTCCCTGGCCGGAGTCCGGCCTTGCGCTCGAGCTGGGCGACGAACGATTCGGGATCGGGGAGCTGCTGCCACACCGCCGGCAGGAAGGTCGCGCCATGCCCGTCCTCCTCGAGCACCAGTCCGTCGACTCCGGGCACGAGCGCCGCCAGCAGTTCGGCGCGTCCGCCGACCGCGAGCGGCTCGGGCGGATGGAGGAGCGTCAACTCGACCGAAAGCTCTGCGAGCTCGTGGGCTTCGACGGGATCGAAGCGCGGGTCGCGCAGGGCGGCCGCGCGGCCGTTCTCGGCGACGTCGAGCCCGAGCCCCCGCCGCGCCCGGATCGAACCGATGCAGCCGCGTAGCTCGCCTGCGGCGCGCAGCGTGACGAAGCTCGCGCCGGGCTCGGCGAGTGGCCCCACCATCCACTCCCGCGGCGGGGTGTAGCGACAGCCGCTCGCCGCCGCCACCACCGACTGCCGGGCGATCGTCGCGAGGGCGGTGCGCGACTCGGGCGAAAGGTCCCACTCAGGCAAGGGCGAACGCTCCGTAGCCGACCACCCGGTCTTTTCCGGCCAGGCCGCCGGCGGTGTCGCCCGAGCTGCGCAGGTCGAGCTCGGAGACGGTGAGTCCGCGGCGTCGCGCGGCGAGCAGCAGACCGCGCAGCGGATTCCTTCCGCAGGCGTCACCGGCCGCAATGCCGTCCACGTCGAGCGCGACGATGGCGTCGGCCGTCGCCCGGTCGCGCGCGGCGGCGGTCGCAGCGTCGAGGAAGTGCGACAGATCCGTCGAGACGACGATCAGCGTCTCCTCGCCGCCCCAGAGCCGATCGAGGACCGCAGCCACCTCTTCCGGGGTGGCGTCGCCGACGACGAGCGGCACGAGCTCGAAGCGCTCGAGCGCGACCTGGAGAAACGGCAGCTCGACCTCGAGCGCATGCTCGCGTTCGTGCGGCAGGTCGGAAACGACGACCTGCGGCAGAGAGGCGAGATGGACCGCGGCGTCGGCCGCGACCGGCACGTCGCCCAGCGGCGTCTCGAACGCTTCGGCCACCGGCAGCGCCAGGCCGGCGAACGGCACGAAATGCGACGGTCCGAGCAGCACGACGCGGTCGATCTCGCCGCGCCCCGACGCGAGCTGATGAAAGGCGCTGCCCGCCACCGGGCCGGAGTAGACGTAGCCGGCGTGCGGCGCGATGAGCGCCTTCGGGCGCCACCCGAGCGGCGGAGCGGCTGCCGCAAGATGGCCACGGACCTCGGCTTCGAGGCGGCGTGGATCGGCCGGATAGAAACTGCCGGCCACGGCCGCAGGACGGACCTTCATGTCTGGAGGATACTCCTCCCGAAGCCGGCGAGAGAGGCTGAGCCTCGGGCACCGTTGCGACGATCAGGGCTCCCCTGCCGTCGCCTCCCTGGCAGCGCCGAGAGTCACCGTTCGTGGAGCCGGGAGGAGAGCTCCCGGGACGGGCTCCCCGGCGAGACGATAGAGGGCTCGACTCGCGATCCGTTCCGCGGCGGCGCGGGGAGTCCCGGGCCCGCCACCCGGCTGGAGAGTCACGGTCAGCTCGAGATCGCGCCAGCCGACTTTGAGCATCCGCAGCTCACCGCCCGCCCACCAGGCGATGTCGCCCACGCCGGAGACTGCGGAGAGGTCGCCGGTGGACAGTCGCCGCAGCATCGGCAGCGCGGCCTCGAGCTTGCGTCGCACCGTCGCTGGGCTCGCGAACCGGCGGACTTCGAGCGCCGCGTCGAGGATCGCGCCGGGTCCGTGACCGTAGGCGCAGCGCGCGAACTCCGCTCCCGAGCTCGCGTCGAGCGGCCCGCTCAACTGGCCGATTTCGCGATCGGGCAGCTCGTCCGCAGCCTCCGAAGGCGGAAAGAGGGCGCAGGCGTCGAACGTCTCCGGGCCCCGCGGACCGGTGAAGGGGGCCCCGTCCGACCCGGCGCCGCAGGCGAGGATCAGAGCGGGGAGAACGCCGAGCAGGGGAAGAAACGCGAACCGAGGGGCCGAGCGATGGGGGCCGTAGCGCACGCCGCACAATCTATCGGATGCCGCCCCGCTTGCGCAGGCTCGCTCGCGAGCCGCCCGGCAGCGCGATCGGCCGCGCAGTGCCGGTACGGGAAAGATGCCGGGGAGAGGAGTATCCTCGAGGCATGGCCGACGCTCCCCTCGCGGCTTCGTTTCCCAACCCCTTCAGCCATCCCACGCGATACTGGCACCGGCTGGACGACGGACGCGCGCAGTGCGACGTCTGTCCGCGCTTCTGCAAGTTGCGCGACGGCCAGCGCGGGCTCTGCTTCGTGCGCGCCGCCGCGAACGGCGAGATCGTGCTCGCGAGCTGGGGGCGTTCGTCGGGATTCTGCGTCGACCCGATCGAGAAGAAGCCGCTCGCCCACTATCTGCCCGGCACGCCGATCCTCTCGTTCGGCACCGCGGGCTGCAATCTGGCCTGCGATTTCTGCCAGAACTGGGACATCTCGAAGTCACGCGAGACCGACACCCTCGCCGACGCCGCGACACCGGAGACGATCGCGCGCGCCGCGAAGGAGCTCGGCTGCCGCGCGATGGCGTTCACCTACAACGATCCGACGGTCTTTCTCGAGTACGCCATCGATGTCGCCGACGCCTGTCACGCCGTGGGGATCGCGGCCGTGGCGGTGACCGCCGGCTACATCTGCCCCGAACCGCGCCGCGAGCTCTACGCCCACCTCGACGCGGCGAACGTCGACTTGAAGGCCTTCACCGAGGAGTTCTACAGGAAGATCTGCCACGGGCATCTCGAGCCGGTGAAGGAGACGCTCGTCTACCTCGCGCACGAGACCTCCGTCTGGTTCGAGATCACCACCCTCCTCATTCCGGGCGAGAACGACTCCGACGGCGAGCTCGACGCCATGTCGCGCTGGATCGTGGAGGCACTCGGCCCCGACGTGCCGCTCCACTTCACCGCCTTCCATCCCGACTACCGGATGCTCGACCACCGGCCCACGCCGCCCGCGACACTCACCCGGGCGCGGCAGATCGCGCTGGCGAACGGACTGCACTACGTCTACACCGGCAACGTCCGCGACGCGACCGGCGGCTCGACCTGGTGCCCGGGCTGCGGCGCGCGCGTCATCGGCCGCGACGGCTACGAGATCACTGCCTGGAACCTCGCGAGTCCTCTCGACTCGGGCGCCTGCGCCGCCTGCGGCACGAAGATCCCGGGCAGGTTCGAAGCGCGCCCCGGAACCTGGGGCGCGCGCCGGCAACCGGTGCGCCTCTCGACCTTCGCGACGTAGAAGTCTCCCGGCCACGGGGTCCGCAGAGCGATACTCTCGCCCTACCATGCCGCGAATCCTGGTCGATGCCGATGCCTGTCCGGTGAAGGAGGAGGTTTATCGCGTCGCGCGGCGGCTGGGCGTGCCGGTCGTCGTCGTGGCGAACAGCCGGATGCAGGTACCTCTCGCCGCGGCGATCGAGTTGAAGGTCGTGGCGAGCGGCCAGCTCGACGATGTCGACGACTGGATCGCCGAACGCGCCGGCCCGGACGACATCGTCGTCTCCGCCGACATCCGGCTCGCCGCCCGCTGTCTCGCGGCCGGCGCGCAGGTGCTCGGGCCCGACGGCCGGGCGTTCACCGAAGAGGGCATCGGCTCGGCGCTCGCGACCCGCGAGTTGATGGCCGGGCTGCGCGAGCTGGGGACGATCTCCGGCGGTCCAAAGCCGTTCGCGCCGCAGGATCGGTCGCGCTTCCTGCACGCCCTCGACGAGGCCGTCCGAGAAGCTCGCCGGCGTTAGGGCAGCCCGGTTCGCAGAATCCCGACGGCCGTCGCCCCGCTCAGGGCACCGCGCTCGACCAGGCGCTCGTGTCGCCGGTGCCGAAGCCGTCGTTGAAGAGCGGCCCCTCCACGACCTGGCTCGACGTCGCGGCGTAGTTGTCGAGCGACGTCGCTTCGCCGAAGCCGGCGGCCGGAAGCGCCGCGGCGACGGCGACGAAACCGGCACCCGGAGCGCTGACCGGGCCCGGATGCGTCGCGACGATGGCAAACGTGACCGCCGCCCCGGGCGGCAGTGCGATCGCGGCATCGAGGCCCCCGGCGCCGCTCGCCGGGCAGACTCCGCCGCCAGTCCCGCCGCAGGTCCAGCTGACGTCCTGGAGGTCGCGCAGGCTCGGCAGCACCGCGCGCGCCCCGGCCAGTGTTCCGCCGGCGTTCGCGACCGCGAGCGTCGCCGCGAAAGGCGCCTGCTCGGGGATCTCGGCCGGCAGGGCAAGCGTGGCGACGAGGTCCGACGACCCCGACTCGCCGCAGCCGGTGGCGGCGGCAGATGTGGAGCAGAAGTCGCAGGCGTCGCCGGCGCCGTCGCTGTCGGCATCGGGTTGGGCGAGCGGCGAGACGTTGGGCGGATTGAAGATCACCGGGCAGTTGTCGGCGCCGTTGGCGTAGCCGTCACCGTCGAAGTCGGCGTCCTTGGGCAGGCCATCGTGCACCGGGAAGCCGCCGCTCACGGCGAGGCGCGCCGGCCGGCAGGTCGGTTCGCCGGCGAGCACGTCGGAACAGAAGAACGCCGGGTAGGAGGCCGAGTTCGCGAGCTGGAGGGTGGCGTAGTCGCTGCTGATCTCGCTCGTCAGGCAGAGCCGCAGGTCACGCCCGCACACCTGGATCGCGGCGTCTGCGCAAGCCGCTCCCGTCCATACGGCGAGAACCGCCTCCTCGCCGAGGAGAGCCTTGCCGGCGCGCAGCACCAGGGCCACCTGGCTCGAGCCGGCCTCGATCACGGCGCGGTAGGGCTCGCGCCCGGCGCGGTCGAAGACGACGACGTCGCCCTTGCGGCCGACGGCGAGCTGGCCGATCTCGTCGTCCATCGCGCCGGCCACCGCGGCGTTGAGCGTCGCCGCCTCGAACAGATCGCGGTCGGAGAGCCGCCCCGCCAGGTGGCGCCGGTTGTAGGCGTCCGCGCAGCGCAGCTCGCGCAGCAGGGTCGCCGATCCGGTGACGATCCAGTCGCTGCCGAGGGCGAGCGGTACACCGCGGCGGGCGAGGTCGGTCACCGGCGCGGTACGGCCGTAGAGCGCCAGATTGCTGCGCGGCGACCAGACGAGAGTCGAACCCGCCGCGGCCATCTCTGCGACATCCGGCGCCGTGATGCCGATGCCCCTCGCGATGAGCGCGCCGTCGATCTCGTCGACGCCGCCGGCCACTCCACTGCTGTCCGAGGCGCAGACGAACTCGTTCGCCGCAGTGGCGTCGATGCCCTCGGCGAGGACCATCCAGAACGGTTGGCCGGGCGCCGGCGCGGGCAGCGCTCCATAGGCGCAGCTGCCGTCGAGGCGGGTACCGCCGGTGTCGTTGAAGGGGAAGGCGTCATCGTCCCAGAACGGGCTCGAAAGGCCCTCGAGATTCGCAGTGTCGAGGTTGCGCACGAGTCCGGCCGGGCCGACCTGACCGCGCATCGCGGTCGTGCCGGCCATGAGGTGGCGCAACTCCCCCCAGCGCTGCTGGGTGACCGAGGCGGCTCCCAGGACGTCGATCTGGGAGTGTCCGTTCTGACCCAGCCGCCAGTCGTGGCGATGCTCGAAGCGCTCGTCGCCCCAATCGGCGGGCAGGTTCTGCGCATAGTTCAGAAAATCGACGCCGTTCACCAGGCCGGGGGAGATGACGCCATCGAGGCAGTCGATGCGGGTCGCCGTGGCGTAGCCGGGCGATGCCGAGCAGTCGCAGGCGGCGCAGACGATCGTGCCCGCCGCATCGAGCAGCAGATGGCCGTTCTCGAGCACTTCGCCGGGCGCGAGCACGGTACCGCGCATGAGGAGCCCGGCGTCGCCCGCGGTCGCGGCGCAGACGCCCGAGGGCGCGGGCGGCGGCGGCGCCGGACATACCGTGGCGAGCGCGGGCAGATGGCCGAGGAGGGCGAGCGCCGTCCAGGCGGGCGCGGCGGCGCGCCGCGGGACGAAACGGTGCCGACGGACTGCCATCGTTCGCAGGTCTGCGGACATACGCGTTCTCCGGGTTCTTTGCGGCGCAGTCTCGCACAATCGGATCCGGCCCGGTGCGATCGCACCCACCGGGGCGACCGCTCCCGGACTAGGGCAGGCGCCGGGCCACCGGCGCTTCGGCGAGGATCTCGTCGAGTCGGGTGATGACGTCGCCGCCCGCGAGGCGCTGCGCGGGCAGGTAGGCGACCAGCCAGCCGGAGGTGGTTTCGGGCAGCACTTTCACCCGATGCGCGTCGGTGATCGGCGTGCCGAACGGCCCCGCGGCGTCGGCGAGGAGGGGCTTGCCGGCGAGGTCGAGCGGGCCGCGCATCGAATCGAGGATCTCGCCCGGGAGGCCGGAGCGCAGCGTGACCGGAAAGTCGAACGAGCCATCGCGCATCATGCACGACGGCACCTTGAGCTCGATCGAGAGCTGATTGTTCAGGTCGACCAGGGGATGGATGCCCGGCAGCGCCTCGCCCTTGAGCAGGCGGCGCACCAGCGCCTCCGAAGAGGGCCGGTAGCGCGCCGGATCGGTGCCGGCCGCCTTGAACAGCCGCCGCAGCGCGGTCACCGTCGGATCCTCACCGAGCTCGGCCGGGGTCCACTCGGCGCGCAACTGCGTCGCGGCCCGCTCCCGCCGCGCGGCAAGCGCGGGCTCGCCCTCGCCGGTGGCTTCGAGGTGGATCCAGCAGAGCTCCCAACCCGGCAGGGCGACGGCGAACGAGGGTGCGCTCATGCCGCGGATTCTCTCACCGCCGGCCCGGCCGCACTCGCTGGCGAACTACGGCAACACCACGCTCCAACCCGTTGCGTCGCCGGTCTCGAAACCGCTGGTGAAGACCGGTGCCGGCGGAGTGCCGATGACGAAGGCCGCGGAAGCAGCGGGCCCGGGATTGAAGGCGCTGTCGACGGCCTCGAGGGTCCAGGTGTAGCTGCCCTCGGCGAGGCCCGAGAGGGTCCACTCGCTCGCGACGCTCAGGTTCCCGGGCTCTGGAGAGCGGCGCGCGGTCGAGACCGGAACGCCGTCACGATAGAGCCGGAGCTCATAGGTCAACGCCTGCGCCGGAGTGAGGTCGTCCTCGGCAGGGCTCCACCAGAGGTCGACGGAGTTGTCCCCCAGGACCTGCGAGTCCAGGAGGCTCGGCGCCGTGGGTGCCAGGTTCTCCGCCACGGAATCGTTCAGGTAGAGATGCATCTGCGTCTCGATGAGTCCGTTGCCCCCCGGAACGAAGTAGGAGCCGGCGATGAAGTAGTCGAGATCGCCTTCGCCGTCGATGTCGAGCCAGCTGAACGAGCCACCGCTGAATCCCATCGCGCGCGGGGCCGGCAGCTGGTTGCCCGAGTCCGAGAAGACGCCGCCGTCGTTGTCGAGGACCTTCGCCCGCCCTTCGATCTGCGAGCCGGAGTTGTACGTCCCCGCGAGGAGGATGTCGACGTCGCCGTCGGAGTCGTAGTCGGCCCAGTAGGCCGCGGTCAGGTCGAACCAGCCCTCGCAGAAGACACAGTCCATGAGCTCGACCGGCACGAAACTCTCGGCATCGTTGCGATAGAGGCGCAACACCGTGTTGTAGCTGTCGTCGATCTCCTTGACGTTGCCGGCGACCAGGATGTCGAGATCGCCGTCGTCGTCGTAGTCGCCCCACTGCGCCTCGCCGTGCTCGACGGTGAGCGTGCCGAGGATCTCCTCGCCGACGAAGACGCCGTTGCCGTCGTTGCGGAACCGGTGGATGAAACCGGTTTCGGTCAGCGGAGCGATATGGACGAGGAGCAGGTCGAGGTCCTGATCGCCGTCGAAGTCCGCCCAGCTGCTCTGCATGTGGTTGGAGCGGCCGAAGTCCGTCGCCTCTTCGGTGAACAGCCACCCGCCGCTGCCGTTGCTGCCATCGTTGCGCATCAGGGCGGTGCGTGACGTGAAGGTCTCGTCGTTCCAGATCGACGGCAGCAGGAGATCGAGATCGCCGTCGTTGTCGTAGTCCGCCCAGCTGATCGAGTTCAGGTCGAAGTCGGCCTGGTCGTTGTCCTCCCAGTAGCCCGGCAGGATCGTGTCGGTCGGCACGAGCGTGCCGGCGTCGTTCCTGTAGATCACCGTCTGGCCTTCGCTGCCGAGCGCGAGATCCTGGTCGCCATCGCTATCGACGTCTCCCCAGGCGAGGTCCGAAGCACCCACGGTCACGGTGCCCAGAGGGACATCGATGTACGAGAAGTTCCATTCGGTCGCCGCATCCGGCGCCGGCGGACCATCGTTGCGCAGCAGGACCATCATCTCCTCGACGCTCGTGTTGTAGACCACGTAGTACCCGAGGACGGCGATGTCGAGGTCGCCGTCGCCGTCGTAGTCGGCCGGAGCGGTCGTGGCCACCCAGAAGTCCTCGTCCTGCGGCGTCACGAAGAGCGGATCGAGCGGGGTGACCTCGGTGAAATCACCGAAGGTGCCCCCCGGACCGGGCTGAACCACGACGGCGTGGCCCGCGACGTCGGAGTCGCCGTCGTCGTCGGTCACCGTGAGGGCGACGATGTAGGTGCCGGCCGCGGCGAACAGGTGCGTCGGGTGCCGCTCGGTCGAGGTCGAGCCGTCGTCGAAGCTCCACAGCCAGGAGGCGATGGTGCCGTCGTTGTCGCTGGAGGAATCGGTGAAGGCGACCGACAGCCCGGTGGTCGAGAAGTTGAAGGCGGCGGCCGGCGGCTGGTTGACCGGCGGCGGCGGCGGTCCCGAGAAGTGACGGATTGCCCCCTGCCAGCCGGCGATCCAGGCATCCCCGGCCGGATTCGCGGCGATGGCCGCGAAGGCCCCGAAGCCGGCCGGGCCGGCGTCCATGACTGCCCAGTTCGCTCCCCCGTTGGCCGAATAGAGTGCGTGGCCTCCCGCCGTCGCCACCCAGAGCTCGCTCGGGCCGACCAGCGCGATGTCGACGAGCTGGTCGTCGGCGGAAGGCGTCGGCAGGAGCTGCCAGCTCGCGCCGCCGTCCGTGCTCCGCACGGCATAACCGCCTCCACCGACGGCGTAGCCAATGGCCGAGTCCCAGAAGTCGAGGTCCTTCACCTGCGGGGCCAAACCGGGCAGCGACCCCTGCGTCCAGCTCAAACCACTGTCGGTCGTGCGGTAGAAGGTACCGTCGTACGACGCGGCCCAGCCGCTCGGGCCGGCGAAGTCCACCGCGACGTAGGTTCCCAGAAAATCGGTCACCGGCACCCAGGTAGCGCCGGCGTCTACGGTGTGAAACAGGGCCGCGCTGGCGAACCCCTGGCCGATGACCCAGCCGTCGACACCGGTCGCGAAGTGCAGATCGACCGCTGCGAGCTCGGGGGGCGCGGAAGCGCTCGCGGTCCACGACGCCCCACCGTCGGTGCTGCGATAGACCCGGCCGGTGCCATCGACCGCCACGGCCTCCTGCGGCCCGATCACTTGCACCGCCTCGAGACTCGCTGGGGTCAAGGTGGCGCGCAACAACCAGGCCGCGGAGCTGCCGGCGCTGGTCAGCACCTGCCCGGCCTGCCCGACCGCGATCCGATCGCCGTTGGCGAAGCGGTCGAGGTCGCGCAGCTCCGTCCCCGAGCCGCTCGAGATCTGGTGCCAGCTCGCACCGCCATCGGTGGTGCGCAGGACGAAGCCGGGGCCGTAGCCGAAATAGCCCGTCTGCGGGTCGGTGAAGACCGGCACGGCGCTGCCCAGGAAGCCCGGAGCCGGACCGGGGGTGGCGAAGGTCTGCGTCCAGGTGAGGCCGGCGTCCGTCGAGCGATGGAGATTCCCCGCGCCATCGGATGCGACCACGATCGATGCTGCTGGCAGGGCGAAGGCGACGCCGACCGCGAACGGACCCGGGTCGATCACCTCGCCGAGGTCGGTCCAGGTCTCTCCCCCGTCGGCCGAGCGGAAGATCCGGTCATCGTAGTCGGGATGCGTGCCGCTGCGCCCCCAGGCCAGCGCGACATCGGCGGCAACGGCAAGCAGCGCGTTTCGCCCCTCCGCTGCGTTGCTCCCTGCCCAGGTGAGGCCGCCGTCCGCCGAGCGCAGGAGGGTCCCGTCGACGATTGCCACCGCCACTGTCGGCGTGAGAAACGCCACGGCGTCGGCCGCGCCGGCCTGCACCAGCGCGAACGTGTCACCGCCGTCGGTGGTGCGATAGAGACCCGTGCCGGAGACTCCCAGCCCCGTCAGGGCGTCGGCGAAGTCGAAGGCGATCATCTCTTCGGGCGACGGCGTCCAGGTGAGCCCGCCGTCGCGACTGACGTAGGCGCCGAAGTTCCCGGTCGTGACGCCGAAGCTCGCGGAGTAGAACTCCATGAAATAGGCCGAGCCGAGAAGTGGCAGAGGCTCCCAGGTGGTGCCCCCGTCCGTGGTGCGGTAGTTGCTGTTTCCCCACGCCCATCCGCGCTGATCGTCGAAGAAGAAGATCCCGTTGAGGCCGTCGCCGAGGCTTTCCGGCACGTCGCGCTGAATCCAGGTGCCGCCGCCGTCGTTCGACTCGAAGAGCGCGCCACTGGCGTCGAACGAGTCGTCGTCGGTGGCGAGGAAGACTCGCCCCGGGGCCGGAGCCGCGACTCCGTGGACCTCGAGGTGGGTCGGCAGCGGACTCTGCGTGCTCCACTGGGCCAGGGCCGGGGTCCCGAGAGCCAGAACCAGGCTACCCAGACCCAAGAGGAGCGCCCCCAGGTGCGCAGCGAAGGAGGGTCCGGCGGCGGCAGTACGAAGCGTCACGGGGGCGTCGTTCATGGTCGAGTCCTGGCCTTTCTGCGATCGTTCCGGGCCTTCATGCCCAGGGGGAGCCGGAACTTTCCGGGTGGTTCCGGACCCGGCTCGATGGGAGAGACAGTCGAGAGGGGTCGAAAGGAACAGGCCATGTCGCGGCGTTGGTGCCGACCCGACCGGCGAGTCGCCTTCCGGAGGTGGGCAGATGGACGCCGGCCGCCGCTTTCGAACCTCCACTTGTACACCTGTTCCCGCCGTCGCGAGCCACCCCGGAGAGCAGGACGACCCCGGTTCGGTCACCGGCCGGGCACCCGGGAGGAGGGGGCGGCTGACGAAGCGCCGGCCCTTTCGCGACGGGAAACGGGTCGTTCAGTAGGCGGCCAGCAGGCGACAGGCCTGGGCCTTGAAGACGAGGTGGACGGGCACACCCGGCGCGAGCGCGAGCTCGCGGCAGGCGCGGCGGCTCACGACGACGGCGATCGGCTGCGCCTGCCGGCCGAGCGAAGCGTTCACCACGGCCGCCGCATGCAGGTCCCCGCTTTCGGGAAGGTGCACCTCGCCCACGGTCGCGGCCAGAATATTCTGGGCCGAGAGCCCCGTCGCCGGACCCCGAGCGAGGAGGATGTCGCTCGCCCGGACCTCGAAGGCGACGCGCTGACCAGACACGAAGTGCCCTTCGTCGGCGACCGCGATGCACAGGCCGGGTTCAATCTCGACCATGGCGAGCGACTCGGCGACCGCCGCGACCCGCCCTTCGAGGACGTTGCCCATCTCCTGGCCGCTTCTCCCGTCCGATCCGGCCCCGAGCCGGTGCGCGCCGAAGATGGCGCGCGGCGGACCGCAGGCGACCACCCTTCCGGCGTCGAGCACGCAGACTTCGCGACTGAGCAGGGTGATTTCGGACGGGTCGTGGGAGACGTGGACGGTCGGGATCCCGAACTCGTCGCGGATGCGCAGCAGGTAGGGCAGGATCCGCCGCCGCAGCGGCAGGTCGAGACTGGCGAGCGGCTCATCGAGGAGCAGGAGGTCGGGGGCCGAGCAGAGCGCGCGACCGAGCGCGACGCGCTGGCGTTCACCGCCCGAGAGCAGCGCTACCGGCCGGTGCGCGAGGTCTCCGAGCTCGAGCAGCTCGAGGACATGCTCCGCGGACAGCCGCTGCGTTGGCCGCGGCGCGTGGCGCGCCCGGCGCTCACCGAAGCGGAGATTCCCGAGGACGTCGCGATGCGGGAAGAGCGCCGCCTCCTGGGGCACGTAGCCGACGCCACGCGCCTCGGGCGCGAGCGCCACGCCACGGCCGCTGTCGAGCCAGGTCCGTCCGCAGACCTCGATCCGCCCGCGCGCTCCGCGGCGGATGCCGGCGAGCGCCTCGAGCACCGAGCTCTTGCCGGCCCCGGAGGCGCCGAAGAGCCCGAGCGCGCTCTGCTCCGTCTCCCAGGCGATCGCGAGGTCGAAGCTGCCGCAGGGAACCTCGAGGTCCAGGCGAAGCCCGGGGGGCATCTGCGCGGTCAACGGGGCCGCCGTCTGTGCAAGAGAACCTCCACCGTCCAGAGCGCCGCGAAGGCGAGGACGACGGTGATGGCGACGAGCGTCATCGCCTCGGAGTCCCGTCCGACCTGCATGTCGCTGAAGATCGCGAGCGCCAGGGTCTGGGTCTCGCCGGGGATGTTGCCGGCGACGATCACCGTGGCGCCGAACTCACCGAGGGCGCGGGTGAAGCCGAGCACCGCGGCGGCGGCGAGACCGCGACGGGCGAGCGGCAGCGTCACCTCCGCGAAGGCCCGCAGCGGGCCGAGACCGAGAGTGCGCGCCATCGACTCGAGGCGCGGATCGACCTCCTCGAAGGCGAGGCGTGCCGTACGCACGACGAGCGGCAACGCCATGATCGCGGAAGCGAGGACGGCCCCCTTCCAGGTGAAGAGCAGGTCGGGATCGAAGCCGAGGGTGTGCTCCCCCAGGGGACCGTCGCGCGCCAGGAGGCGAAGCAGCAGATAGCCGATCGCGGTCGGCGGCAGGACCAGCGGCAGCGCGGTCAGCGTCTCGAGGAGCGCCCGCCCCGGCACCTCGCGGCGCGCCAGCAGCCAGCCGAGCGCGATCCCCGGCGGCAGGATCGCGAGCGTCGCGCAGAGCGCCACCTGGGCGGAGAGCCCGAGCGCGACGAGCGCACCGTCGTTCATCGGGCGCTCTCGCGGCGCCCGAAGCCGTGGCGGGCGAAGACTTCCACCGCTTCCGGGCCGCACAGCCAGGCGACGACCGCGCGCGCCCGTTCGAGATGCGGCCGGTCGGCGAGCGCCGCCAGGGCATAGGAGATCGACGGTCCTTCGCCTTCCGGCACCTCGAGGGCGACCCGAACACGAGGTGCATGCACGACGTCGGTGCGATAGACGATGCCGGCCTCGATGGCACCCGATTCGACCGCCGCGAGCGCCGCCCGGACGTCGAGCGCCGGCACGACGCGCTTCGCGACGGCGCTCCAGACACCGCTTTGTTCGAGCCACGCGCGGGCGTACTTTCCTGCCGGTACGGCCTCGGGATGGGCGAGCGAGAGCCGCCGGACCGCAGGCGAAGCGAGATCCCGGGCACTCGTCAGGCGCAGCGGGCTATCCGCCGGCACGATCACGACCAAGCGGTTGCTGAGCGGTGAGCGGCGGGACGCCGCGTCGACGAGGCCTTCGGCAGCGAGGTGGTCCATCCAACCCTCATCCGCCGAAAAGAAGAGATCGGCCTTCCCCGCCGCGACGATCTGTCGCGCCAGGTCGCTCGAAGCGCCGAGGTTCCAGACCAGCGTGGTACCTGTCGCCCGTTCGAGCGCCGGGGTGAGCTCTCGAAGGACGTCGCGCAGACTTGCCGCCGCGTAGAAGCGGAGCTCGACCGGCGCCCCGGGGCCGGCGGTCACCGATGCCTGCGCCGGCGAAGCGACCGCCAGAAAAGAGAAGAGCAGGCAAATCGACCGGGCCAGGTGCATGGGCGCGCGTACTCCTCGGCGGTCCTGGGCAAACCCTTCGACCGCGCGGCGAGCCATCGTATCCGACACCTCGCCGTACCCGCCCGTCCCAGGAGAGTAGTTTCCGCTCTTGCGGGAGGGCTCAAGGTGCGCCACCATGGACTTGGAGAAGGAGGGCGCCGTTCCTTCTTCGGTCCCGCAACGCAGGCCAGCCACTCGCAGGTCGACCCCGAAAGGAGCCGCAATCATGTCCGTAGCCAAGATCATCGAAATCAGCGCCGCCTCCAGCAAGAGCTTCGAAGACGCCGTCGCCACCGGCATCGCGCGCGCCGACGCCTCGCTCGACGAGGTTCAGGGCGCCTGGATCAAGGAGCAGAAGGTGAAGGTCGAGAAGGGCAAGATCGTCGAGTACCGCGTCATCATGATGGTGACCTTCCTGCTCAAGGCCAAGAAGAAGTAGGCGTTCTGGCGCGCCG
>JAGPDF010000030.1 GCA_018057705.1 Thermoanaerobaculia bacterium
CTAGCGCGAGGTGCCGGGCCAGATGAGGTCGGGGGCGGGGCAGGCGGGGCGGCCGAGGAGGTAGCCTTGGGCGTAGTCGACGCCGGCTTCGACGGCGGCTTCGAACTCGCCCAGGGTCTCGATCCCTTCGGCGACGGTCTTGGCGTTCATCTCCCTGCACAGGTTGACGATCGAGCACAGGAGCTTGAAGGGGCGGTTGCCCGGGGCGCAGCCGAGGATGAGCTCGCGATCGAGCTTGACGATCTCCGGCCGCAGGTCGGCGATGTACTTCAGGTTCGAGAAGCCCGCCCCCAGATCGTCGATGGCGAGCGAGATCCCCTTCTGGCGGAGCTCGGCCAACACGCTGTGGCACTGGGTGAAGTACTTGATCGGCACCGACTCGGTGATCTCGACGGTCACCGGGTGCCGGTGGCGGAACATCGGATCGTCGGGCCGCACCAGCCAGCCGTAGTCGAATTCGTGCGGATCGATGTTGAGGAAGAGCGGATAGTGCGGACAGAGCCGCGCCGCCTGATCGCGGTGCAGGCGACCGAGCTCTGCGACCCGCCCGGCCTGGACCGCCGCGTCGAAGATCTCCGGCGTGCTCTTGAAGAGTGGATTCGTGTTCCGGGCGAGCGCTTCGTAGGCGAGGATGCGCCGGGTGTGAATGTCGGCGATCGGCTGGAAGACGATCCCGACCTCAGCGCCGTCCACGAGATCGTGGATGGCGCGGATCTTTTCGGCGTTCATCATCAACGGAGTCGGCCCATCCAGCGCGTCAGGATATCAGCGGCGAGGGGTCAGAGCCTGGGCTCGCGGCCGGTCAGGCGGCGAAAGGCCTCGACGTAACGGTCGCGCGTCCCGGCGACGACCTCCGGTGCGAGCTCGGGCGGCGTCGATTCGTGGTCCCAGCCCGAGGCGTCGAGCCAGTTGCGGACGAACTGCTTGTCGAACGAGGCCGGTTCGGCACCGGGCCGCCAGGCGCCCGCCTCCCAGTAGCGCGAGGAATCCGGGGTCAGGGCCTCGTCGATCAGAACGATCTCGCCGTCGATCGTGCCGAACTCGAACTTGGTGTCGGCGAGCAGGAGGCCGACCGACTCGGCATGCTCCGCCCCCGCCCGGTAGAGCGCCAGCGTCAGGTCGCGCAGCCGATCGGCCGTCGGGCTCCCGACGCCGGCCTCGAGGGTCGCGAAGTCGACGTTCTCGTCGTGGCCCGATTCGGCTTTGGTGGCCGGCGTGAAGATCGGTTCGGCGAGGCGGCTGGCGCGCTCGAGCCCGGGCGGCAGCGCAATGCCGCAGGCGGTGCCGGCAGCGCGGTACTCCTTGAAGGCGCTGCCGGCGAGGAATCCACGCGCCACGCATTCGAACGGCAGCACCGCGGCCTTGCGCACGAGCACGGCGCGCCCGTCGAGCGCGGCAGCGTGCGGTTGCAGGCTCGCGGGGAAGTCGGCTACCTCGGTCGCCAGCAGGTGGTTCGGGACGAGCCCAGAGAGGCGCTCCATCCAGAAATTGGTGAGCTGCGTGAGGATCTTCCCCTTGCCGGGAATCGCCGGACGCAGGATGTGGTCGTAGGCGGAGAGGCGGTCCGTCGCCACCAGGAGGATCTGGTCGCCGAGATCGTAGATGTCGCGAACCTTGCCGCGCCGGGGCGCGGGGAGGCCGGGCAGGTCGGTCTGCCAGATGGCGCTGCGGTCACCGATGGTCACGTTCGTCACTCTCCTTGCACGCGCTGGCGGTGCATCGTCAATGGCTCAGGGCCGAGTTGAACTCGCGTTCGATCATCTCCAGGAGGCCGCCTCGGAGCTCGACGAGGGTGTTGTCGCCCCAGAGTGAGGCGTCCACGATCTCGAAGACCGGCAGCCGGTCGAGGCCTTTGAGATGCGCGACGCCGAGCTTGCGGACGCCGACCAGGAGACTGCCGGTCGGCGTGTCCACCTTGACCGCGACGTACGTGCGTTCGCCGTCGAGCAGGCGGAAGAGCCGGGCCGCGACCGACTCCTTCTCCAGGCGCTGAATGAAGTCGAGCGTGGCGACGATGCCCTCGTTCACCAGCGAACCGTTGGGATTGATGTAGGAGTAGAAGCTGCGCGACTCCTCGACCTTGTTCACCACGTCGAGGTTCTGGCGCGTCATCGGGGCGAAGAACCGGTTCACGACCGGTTCGGGGTAGCCCAGGGTGATGAGCAGCGTCTTGATCTCGTCGATCTCGCGCGAGGCCTTCCCGGAAGTCAGGCGGGTGAGCTCGACCACGCCGTGGCCGAAGAACTCGTAGCGGTCGCCGCCCTCCTCCTTGCCGCCGATCTGGATCGGCAGCAGCCGGTACTGGCCGTGGTTGAGCGCGATGCGCAGGCCGTTCGAGAACGGGAAACCCTTGGCGAGCGCCTCCCGATAGGCGCGCTGAATGTGCATCGCCAGGACGAGCAGATGATGGGCGTCGCGGCTCGAGTAGAACGCGCCGTCGCCGAGATACTTCTCGAGCTTCGCCTTGTGCTGGAAGGCGAGCCGGTTCACCTTGCGCTGGAACCGGAACATCATCCGGAAAGAACGGTCCTGCTCGAGGGCGCCCGAGCGCCGCAGGAGCGAAACCGTCTCGGTGAAGTCGGAAATATCGTAGATCAGGCCGAAGCGGGCGACCAGCGGGTCCACGACCCAGGGCGCCATGAAGTCGAGCGGGCGCGTCGACGAGGAGAGGCGCAGCGGCGTCGTCGAGGCACCGATGCCGACCCGGGTGGAGAAGCGCTCGCGACCGAGCACATGATCGCCGTCGCGTTCCACTCCGACGATGCTCCGGCGCAGGGCGTTGAAGAGCTCGAACTCCTTGAGCTTGACCAGCAGGCTCTCCCAGACCTGGATGCGCGCCGGCGGCAGGAGGCGCACGGGATCGTAGGTCGGTCGGCCGGAGATGAACGTCATGTAGCCGGGGCGATTCAGGTGCAGCCGCGGATCCTTGCCCGGCTCCTCTCCGAGGAGGCGAGTGAGATGTTGGAGCTCCACGTCGTGGCGCAGCAGGTCCGAGTACCATTCGTGGACGCGGACGAGGCGCTCCCTGAAGTCGCGTCCGTCGAGCTTGAGACAGCCGGAGAAGTAGCCGGCGAGCTCGAGCAGGTTCGGGCTGATGTGGTCCTCGGTGAAGATGAGGATGTTGTCCTTCATCCGGGTGAGGAGAGTGGGGAAGATCTGCTGCTCCACCTCCTCGGTGTCGGAGGACAGCCGGTTGACGAGGTCGTACGTGAGATTCGAGAGCCGATCGAGCACCCGATTGTAGACGCGGTACCGGAATTCGTCGCCGTTCTGCTTCGCCCAGACCAGATCGCGGCGCAGGAGGCGCTTCGTGGTGTCCTTGAAGCCGCGCGCGATGGCGCCCGAATGGTAGAGCCAGAGGATCCCCGGGAAGCTCCGGCCGTAGCTCGCCGTGATCGAGTTCTCCGTGGCGCGGGTGAGCAGGAGGCGGTAGCGCTCCCAGGCGCCGGCGAAGGCCGACGAGTCGAACGAGACGCGCTGCAGCGTCGCGTACTCGACCTCCTCCTCCTGCGCGAGATAGCCCTCGAAGGCCCGGTCGAGAGCCGCGAGCTCGGGGGTCAGGAGAACCGGGTAGCCGAAGAGCGGCGTGGCGCTCTCGTCCTCCTGGTAGATCCGCAGCTGCGCCGGCAGGATCTGCTCGGCGTCCGGAATGAGGCGGCGCAGCTCTTCCGGGTTCCTGCCGAGGAAATTGAACGGGCCCGAGAGCTGTTGGGGAGCAGGGATCATCTTTTGATTGCTACAATATCGCGGCTGCCCCCGGGGCGGCTCGCCCATGACCCATTCGACCTCCTCCCCTGCCGGGCCCGTTGCCTCGGGCTCCCCGGCACCCCTTTCTGCCGGCCGGCTCGACTGCTCCGTGCTGGTGCCGGTCCTCGACGAAGCTGGGACGGTACTCGACCTCGCGCGGCGCGTGCGGGATGCGATCGTGCCCCTGGGCCTCTCGTACGAGATCATCTTCGTCGACGACGGCTCGCGCGACTCGACCTGCGCGCGGGTGCGCGAGGCGCGGGTGCTCGACCCGAACGTCAAGCTGGTGCGTCTGCGGCGCAACTTCGGCAAGGCTGCGGCGCTCACCGCCGGCTTCGATATCGCTTCGGGCCGGCTGATCGTCACCCTCGACGGCGACCTGCAGGACGACCCGGACGAGATTCCGCGCATGATCGAGACCCTGGAGAAGGGCGGTTTCGACCTGGTCTCGGGCTGGAAGCACGAACGCAAGGACCCGCTGACGAAGACGCTGCCGTCGCTGCTCTTCAACTGGGCGACGCGCAAGGTCGCGCAAGTCGACCTGCACGACTTCAACTGCGGCTTCAAGGTCTACCGGCGCGAGGTGCTCGAGGAGGTGCCGGTCTACGGCGAGCTGCACCGCTACATCCCGGTGCTCGCCAGCCGCCGCGGCTTCGCCGTCGGCGAGCTCGCCGTGAAGCACCACCCGCGCCGCCACGGCGTCAGCAAGTACGGCTGGGACCGCTTCTACAAGGGCTTGCTGGATCTGCTCACGGTGCTCTTCATCACCAAGTACACGCGGCGGCCGCTGCACCTTTTCGGGGCGATGGGGCTCGCCGGGCTCGGTTCCGGCCTGCTGATCAATCTCTACCTGGCAGTGCGCTGGTTCATGGGCGAGTCGCTGTCGAACCGGCCGCTGCTGCTCCTCGGGTCGCTCCTCATGCTGATCGGTTTGCAGGTCCTGATGACCGGCCTTCTGGCGGAGATGATGACCCACAAGACCTTCCGCCGGACCGACAGCTATTCGGTCAAGGAGCTGCTCGATTAGCCCGGACGGAGCACCCTCTGCCCCCGCGGACCCCGCCGCCCCTTCCGCCCCCTCCGCCCCCTCCGGTCGCCGCGCGCTCGGAATTCTCTTTCTCACCCAGACCTATCCGCGGCGGGCTCACGACAGCGCGGGTCCGTTCATCCGCGACCTGGCGCGCGCCCTGGTCCGCGGCGGCGACCGCGTGCGGGTGCTGGCGCCCCATGCCGAGGGGGTTGGGGCGGACTGGAGCGAAGAGGGCGTGGATGTGCAGACCTTCCGCTACGCCCCCGAACGCTTCGAGCTCCTCGGCTACGGCCGTTCGTTACTCGCCGACGAGCGCATGGCGGGCGCGGCGGCGGCGGTGACCCCGCTCTACCTGCTGGGCGCCTTGCGGGCCCTGCGCGCGAGTCTCGCAGAAGGCGCCTGGGACGTCGTGCAGGCGCACTGGGTGGTCCCGAACCTTTTCGCGGCGGCGTTCTGCGGCGCCGGCACGCCCTTGCTCGTCGGCCTCCATGGCAGCGACGTCTTCATGGCCGAGAAGGGCCCCGTGAAACCGTTCGTGCGCCGATTGTTGCGTCGGGTGGACGGTCTCACCAGCTGTTCCCCCGAGCTTGCCGAACGGGTGCAGCAGATCGGATTTCCGGCCGCCCGTTCGCACGTCATCCCCTACGGTGTCGACAGCGTGCTGTTTTCGCCCGATCCTGCCCGTCGTGGTGTGTGGCGGCAACGCCTGGGCATTCCGGCCGCTGCGCCGATGATCCTGGGTGTCGGCCGCATGGCGACGAAGAAGGGCTTCCACCTCCTGATCGAGGCTCTGCCCGGCCTGTTCGCGGCAGTTCCCGAGGCCCATGTCGTGCTCGCGGGAGGCGGCGATCGCCTGGAGGAGCTCCGACAGCGCGCGGCGCCGTTCGCGGAGCGCGTGCACTTCCCGGGCGCCGTCCTGCACGACACGCTGCCGGACCTCTATCGCGCCGCCGACCTCTTCGTGCTGCCGGCGGTGCACGATGCGAAGGGGAACGTGGACGGTCTGCCGAACGTCATCCTGGAGGCGATGGCGAGCGGTCTCGCCGTCGCCGGGGGGCGCGTTTCCGGCCTGCCGATGGCGATCGGCGAGGGACAGAACGGCTGGCTGGTGGAAGAGGGCAGCGTCGGCGACCTGGGACGGATCCTGGAGCTGGCGCTCGGCGACCGGTCACGTCTTGCGGCCTACGGTGCAGCTTCGCGCGCCCGTGCGCAGGGAGAGTTCTCGTGGGACGCCGTGGCGGCGCGCTATCGAACCGCTTACATCGATGCCCGCCGGTACCGCGCCGGCGAGCTCTCCGCCTGACGCCCGCGACCGACTGCCGGGCGGGAGCCGGCCGCTCAAGGCATGCGCAGGACGACCTCGACCGGCTTGCCCGCCCGCAGGACGGAGAGCTGGACCGAGGTACTGCGGGAGCTGTCGAGCAGCGACAGCAGGCCCGACGGCTGGGTCACCGGCCGTCCGAAGGCGCGCAGGACGAGATCGTCCACCAGCAGACCCGAGAGCTCCGCCAGGCCGCCCGGCGTCACCGCTTCGACCAGCAGGCCACGGATGCCGAGCGGCGGGTAGTCGACCGCAACGAGCCGGGCACCGAGCTCCGGTCGTTTCGCGGGAGCGGGAGCCGGACGCGCCGAGGAGGGTGCGCTCGTCGTTCTGGCAGGCTCGGAGCGCGCGTTGCGCTTCGCGCCGTCACGCGAGCTCGTGGACTGGGTGCGCTGCGCTTCGAGCCGGGTCAGCGCGGCTGCGGCTTCCGTCGCGCCGGGATCGAGGCTGACCGCCCGGCGGAAGCTCGCCTCGGCCTCCGGATAGCGCCGTTGGGCGAGGTAGACGGTGCCGAGATTGTGCGCGATGTCGGCACGATCGGGAGCGACGGCGGCCGCCTTCTCGAGGCTCTCTGCCGCCTCCGGGAGGCGCCCGGAAGCCTGCTGCGACAGGCCGAGCAGAGCCCAGGCGCTGCCGTCGCCCGGACGCATCTGCACCGCGACCCCGGCAGCCTCGAGCGCCTGTCCGAAGTTCCGGGCGGTGAGCGCTGCCTGCGCGAGCTCCATCGCGGCCTGGAATCCTGCCCCCTGCGTGTTCGCCGGGTCGAGCTCGATCGCCTTGCCGAGACTCGATGTCATCCCCTGGAGGTTGCCCAGGCCGCGCTGGGCCGAGGCGAACTCCAGCCAGAGAGACGCGGAGTCCGGGTGCAGCTGGGTGGCTTCGAGGAGGACGGCGACGGCGTCCATCCAGCGCTGGGCTGCGATGTAGGCGCGGCCGAGCTCGGAAGCGATCTCGGCGTCGCGCCGATCGAGCTCGTGAGCCGTGCGCAGCGCCTCGAGCCCCCCGCTGGCGAGGCCCTGCTTCTGCCGCGCCAGGCCGAGATTGAACCAGACCCGGGAATCGCGCGCATTGAGCGAGGCGGCCTCTTCGAGAGCGTGTGTCGAGTCCTCGTACTGCCCGCGCCCGAAGTAGATCACGCCGACGTTGTTGAGCGCCTGCGCCTTGAGCTCGCGCGGCAGCCTCTCCGGTGCGCCGCGCTCGAGGGCCAGGACACGCTCGAAGCCCGACAGCGCGGCGCCCGTCTTGCCTTCCTGGAGGTCGACCTGCGCCAGGGCGAAGATGGCGCGCAGCGCTCCGGGAGCGAGCGCCAGGCTCTCCTCGATGCGGCGGCGCGCGCTCACCGGGTCGCCGGCGTTGAGAGAGTCGATCCCCTGCTTGAGCAGGCGGGCTGCGCTGCGCTCACGCTCCTGCATGGCGTCGCGCTGCGCGTTCAGGAAGAGTGCCATGAACTCCGGACTGTAGATCTCGGCCCGGGGTTGGAAGGCGGGGTCCCGCGTCAGGGTCGCGGTGAGCTCGAGGCTCGCCGCGTCGGGGTTGCCGAGCTGAAAGAGGAGCCAGGCCGCGGTCACCCGCAGGCGGGAGCGCTCCGCCGCCTCGGGATGCTGCGCGGCGAGCTCGCGGTAGAGCTCGAGCGCGCGCGCGAGATCGCCGTCGGTGAAGGCCTGCTCCGCCTCGCGCTCGCGCACCGCCAGTGGATCGGCCGCCGGTGCGCCTGCGCCGGCTGCAGTCGCCGCAGGATCCTGAGCGTCCCTCGTGGTCTCCTCCGGTGTGTCGAGCAGATCCTCGCTCACCAGCTCGCCGGACGCCGGGGCGGGAGCGCTCCGGGAGTCTTCCGGAGACTGCGCGTCCGACGGCGGCGGGTGGACGAAGAAGAGGAACGCGAGGAGCGGGGGCAGCAGGAGAGTCGACGGCGTGCGCATCGGGGGGGGCACCTGCGGCGACTCTAGCAGAGGGGAATCCAGCCCGGCCCGCCGCGAATCAGTTCGGCAGGATCGGTTTCTCGGCGAGCCGTTGCTGGCTCCGGCCGTCGAGGTCGAAAGTCAGGATCGACTCGCTCTCGCTGCGGATCTCGATGCTCTCCCTTCGCAGGACCGGAGAGGCCGGGTCCGGGGTGGCGACGATCTCGACGATGTGGGGGCCCGGCGCGAGCCAGCGCCCACGCAGCGGCGTCGCGACGGCGAGGGCGCCGTCCACGCGGACGAATGCCTGGCGAGCGTTGATATGCGGTTGTACGGTGAGCTTGCCCGGACGCTCGATCGGCGAGGTGATCCGCCGGTTCTCCCCCTCCCCGAGGCGCACAGTCAGCTCTTCGACGTGGGAGTAGACGGGACTCTCGATCGCGAACTTGAGCTTGTAGCTTCCCGCAGCAAGCTCGAGCCGGCGTTCGCGGTCGAGCGCCCAGACTTTTCCGCCGAGGCGCAGGCTCATGGCCGAATCCCAGGCCGGTGCGACGGTGAGCACCGCCGGCTTCGGAGCGGGCGGCGGCGGAGGCGGTGCCGTCTCCTCGGCGAGCGGCGCTGCGGAGTCGGCAGCTGCGAGGGCCGCGGCGCCAGCCGGGTTTCCCGGGTCCGCCGAACCGGCGGGGTCACCCGCGGTGTCGCCGGTCCGGGATTCCGGGAGTGGCGCAACTCCGGGGCTGGCTGCGGTGGCTGCGGTGGCTGCGGTGGCTACGGTGGCTGCGCTGGCCGCGGGCGCGCCAGGCGCCGGGTCGTCAGCAACTGGGGCGGCGGCGGGCCGGGCGGCGGACACCGGTCGAGCCTCTTCCAGGTAACGCCATCCTCCCCAGCCGGCGGCTGCCGCCAGGCCGAGGAACAAGAGGGTCTTGAGGAGTGACCTGCCGCCGCCGGAGCGCCGCTGGAAGGCGTGCGTGGCGAGACCGTCGCCGGGCGCCTGCGCCACGGCGTGGCGGGAATCGAGCTCGATGTCGCCGAGGCTCACCGGGCGGACCGGAGGGGCGCTGGGCAGTGCGACCGTCGGGGTCGCGAGCGTGGTCGCCGGTGACCTCGCCGCCTTCAGGGAGGCGGGTGCCAGAGCCGGGCTCTTTTCGCCAGCCGGATGCGGAGAACGAGCCGTGCGCGCCGTGAGCTGCGCCGTCGATTGGGTGTCGGCTTCAGCTTCCGGCCGGCGGTGGGCAAGCTTCTCGATGTCGTGCAGCAGGTCGGTGCAGTTGGCGTAGCGCTTCTCCGGCTCCTTCTCGAGGCAGCGTTGCACGATCCGCTCGAGCTCAGCCGGGCAGTCCGGCGCCTTCTCGGCGAGCGCCGGCGCCGGTTCGTTGAGGATCTTGTAGAAGACCGCGGAGATCTCCGCGCCCTGGAAAGGGCGCTCGAAGGCGAACAGCTCGTAGGCCAGAATGCCGAAGGAAAACAGATCGGTGCGGGCATCGAAGGCGCCGCCTCGGATCTGCTCGGGAGCGAGATAGGCGGCGGTGCCGAGGGTGATGCCGGCCTGGGTCAGCGACTCCTGATGCTGGGCGAGCTTGGCGATGCCGAAGTCCATGATCTTCGCGGTGTCATCCTCGAGAATCCGGATGTTCGCCGGTTTGATGTCGCGATGTACGACACCGCGCGAGTGCGCATACTGGAGGCCGCGGGCGATCTGCACCAGAAAGAGGAGCTTCTCCGGCAGGCTCAGGTGCTCGCGGCGTTTGATCTTGCGATCGAGGTCCTCGCCGGTCAGGTACTCCTGGACCAGATAAGGAACGCCCTCCTGGAATCCGAAGTCGTAGACCGTGACGATGTTGCGGTGGTGGAGATTGCCGGCGATCTCGGCCTCGCGCATGAAGCGCTCGCGGGTCTCCGTCTCCTCCGAGGTACAGGTCTTGATGGCGACGTGACGCTTGATGAAGGGGTCGTATGCCTTGTAGACGACTCCGAAGCCGCCAACACCTATCTTTTCAAGGACTTGATACTTGTCCAGAGTCTGCATGAGCGAGCCGAAATGCTAGCACGCCGGATGGCTCGTCAGGGCGGCACGGCGAGATGGGTGCTCAGGAACCCCCACAGCGCCGCGATCGCGGCCGTGCTGTCGGCGTTGGCGGCCGGATCGTCGGAGCGAAAGAGCGGCGAGCGCGTCGGATCCGCAAGCAGGCGCATCCGGGCCCGGTCTCGTCGCACCACCTCTGTCGCCGGATCGCCGAGGCGGGTGAGCCACCAGCTGCGCGCCGGCTCGACGAGCGCCGGAAGCTCGTCGTGCATCCGCAGTGGATCGGAATCGCCGCCGAGAGCGGCGACGGCAACGAAACGTCCGGGTCGCTCGACGAGCGCCGCCGCCGCAAGCCCCCCGGACCAGGGACCCTCGCCCAGCACCGCGATGCGCGCGGGATCGGCGCCGCGGAGCGCGAGCTCGGCGCGGGCGGCGTCGAGGTCCTCGAGCCCGGCGTCGACGAGGCGTCCGTCGGCGGCGTGGCGAAATCGCTTTCCGAAGCCCAGGGAGCCGCGCAAGCGGAGCCGCACGACGGCGACACCACGATTGGCGAGGAACTGCAGGAAGGGATGGAACTCCATCCAGGTCGGCGGCAGGACGTCGTTCTCGAGCCAGATCAGCGCCGGCGGCGCGGCACCCGTGCGGCGTGGCCACCAGAGCTCGGCGGGGATCGGCGCTACGGACGACGCGCCGGCGACGCGCAGCTCGACCGGAATGGGGTCGACGAGATCGCCCGCCGCCAGTGCCGGCGCGAGACCGAAAGTGAGTGGCCGGGCCTCGGCGTCCGCGGCGAGGCGGTCGGCGAACAGCAGGTCGCGCGGCAATCGGGCGCTGGCGACCTCATAGAGGACGCCGCCCGATCGTCCGGCGGGCAGCGCGCGCGCCGGACGTGTGCCCTGCGGCAAGGGGAGAGGCCCGAGCTCCTCGCCGGTGGTGGAATCGAACAGGGCCGACTCGACGGCGCCGCGGCAACTCCACTGCAGGGCGTCGACGTTGCCGTCCGGACTGACGTCGAGGCGCAGTGCCTCGCATCCCGGGCGCGCCCGGCGCGAGCGCTCGCCGGTGTCGGGATCGAGGATCTCGAGCTGCAGCGTGTCGCCGCCCTCGTCCGTGAAGAGGTAGAGCCGTTTGCCGTCCGCCGAGAAGCGCTGGGGCAGGAAGCGACCATCGCGATCGAGCGGCAAGAGGAGCCGGGTTTCACCGCGGGCACGGTCGTGCAGGAGAACCTCGGTCGTGTCCGGATCGAGCTCGCGGAGCAGGGCGATACGATCGCCGCGCGGCGCGACTGCCGCGACTCGGAATCCGTCCGGCGGAACGAAGAGGGTTGTCGGAGGCGGGGGAGGGAGCTCGAAACGCGACGAGAGGTCACGTGCCGCGAGGAGATCCGCGACGGCAGGGGAGTCGACCGGGGTGGGCCGGCTGGCGAGGAACCCTGCGAGCTCGAAGGTGCGCGGCGGCATCGCCGACGCCGGGGGCGCATTGCGTGGGCTGCCGGCCTTGCTGCAGCCGGCGATGACGATCCCGATGGCTGCGCAGCAGACGACCAGGCCGCAGCCGGCGTGTCGATATACTGCCCTCATGAGTGACCGCAAGTACAAACAGAGCGGGTATCAGGACTCCGGTTCATCGCCGCGGGACTCCTCGCGCCGCGAAGGCGACCGGCCCTCCGGCACGCCTCGGGCACCGGGGGGAGGGCGGGATGCGCGCGACGCTCCGCGTGGCCGCGGTCTCGGCGCACCGACGGCGACCGCCTTTCGCTGCGCCAGCTGCGGCGAGCTCCAGAGCGTCGGCACCGCCGCGGGCCTCGCGGCGCGCTGCACAGGCTGTGGAGCCGACCTGCACACCTGCACCCACTGCACTCACTTCGACCCCGGGGCCGCGGCCCAGTGTCGCCAGCCGGGCGTGATCCTGGTCGCGAAAAAGTCGAAGGCGAACAGTTGCCCGGAGTTCGAGCCGCGGGAGCGCCAGGAGTTTGCCGCCGAGAAGCCGGCGCCCGCCGCGAAAGACCCGCGGGCCGCCTTCGACGCGCTCTTCAAGTAGGCCGGGCAGGACGCACACCGTTACGATCAGCCTCCGATGTACGACATTTCGACGCGGCGGGGCAGTCCCGGCGTCGCCTGCGAGCGCAGCTCCGAGTAGCGGTCGTCGCGTGACCGCCAGAGCGCAGCGATGGCGCCGGCGAGCGCTTCGTCGCTGGCTCCGGAGCGCAGCGGGGTCTTGATGTCGGTGCCCTGGGCGGCGAAGAGGCAGGTGAAGATCCTGCCATCGGCCGAAAGCCGCGCGCGCACGCAATCGCCGCAGAAGGGCTGCGAGACCGAGGAGATGAGCCCGATCTCTCCCGAGCCGTCGCGATAGCGGTAACGCCTGGCAACCTCGCCCCGCGTCCGGGGTGCGATGGGGTCGAGCTCGCTCCCGGCGCCGGCGACGATTCGCCGGAGGATCTCCGCGGCGGGCACGACGTCCTGGAGCCGCCAGCCGTTCGACTCGCCGACGTCCATGTACTCGATGAACCGCAGCACGTGGCCGCTGCCGCGGAACTTCCGCACCAGGTCGGGGATCCCGTCCTCGTTGACGCCGCGGCGCACGACTGCGTTCACCTTGATCGTCCCGAAACCGGCCGCCGCCGCTGCGGCGATCCCGTCGAGGACCTCTCCGGGGCCGTAGTCGGCGTCGTTCATGCGCCGGAAGACGAGCGGGTCGAGCGTATCCAGGCTGACAGTGAGCCTCGTCAGGCCGGCCTCCTTGAGGGCCGTGGCCTGGGCTCCGAGCAGCGAGCCGTTGGTGGTGAGCGCGATCGGTACGCCGAGACGTGCCAGACGCCGGATGAGCTCGGGGAGGTCGCGCCGCAGGAGCGGCTCGCCGCCGGTCAGCCGGAGCTTGCGCACCCCGAGTCCGACGAAGATCCGGGCCAGCCGCTCGATCTCCTCGAAGGTCAGCAGCTCGGCGCGCGCCAGGAACGGATGATCCGCACCGTAAACGGCGCGCGGCATGCAGTAGACGCAGCGGAAGTTGCAGCGGTCGGTGACCGAGATGCGCAGGTCGCCGAGCGGACGCCCCATCAGGTCGTTGGGCGGATCGTGCAACAGCGGCAGCAGGGGCGAACCGGACACGCGGCCGATTCTACGCTCTGCCGGCCGCATCGCTCACTCCTGCCGGGACCGGTCTGGATGGAAGCGCGAGCTCCGCGAGCTCGCCGGCGCAACTCCTACGCCGGACTCTGGAATGTCGCCGGCAGCCGCGCCGTGGCCGCCGCGAGCTCGCGCATCCGGCCCGGCAGCTCCTCGGGCACATCCTGGTGGCGGACGCGCCAGCACCAGTTGCCGCCCTCCTGCCCGGGCCTGTTCATGCGCGCGGCGCCGTCCAGGTTCAGCACGTCCTGCAGCGGCAGGATCGCGAGCTCGGCGACCGAGCCGTAGGCGGCGCGAATCATCGCCGTCGTGATGGACTCCGGCGTCGCCCCGAGATAGGTCAGCACGCGATGGCGCTCGTCTTCGCCGAGACCGGCAAACCAGCCGCGCGTGGTGTCGTTGTCGTGGGTTCCGGTGTAGACCGCCGCGCGTGGCTCATGACGATGGGGGCTGTGGTCGCTGTCCACCGTGCCGAAGCCGAACTGCAGGACGCGCATGCCGGGCAGATCGAGCCGGCTGCGCAGCGCATGCACGCGCGCATCGATCTCGCCGAGATCCTCGGCCAGCAGGGGGAGGCCTCCCAGGGCGGACCGGACCGCCCGAAAGAAAGACTCTCCCGGGCCCTTCACCCACTTGCCGTGGCGCGCCGTCTTGTGGCGCTGGGGGATCTTCCAGTAGGCCACGAAGCCCCTGAAATGGTCGAGCCGCAGGACATGGGCGAACTCGAGCTGCGCCCGCAAGCGCGAGATCCACCAGCGGAAGCCGTCGGCCTGCATCACGTCCCAGCGGTAGAGCGGATTCCCCCAACGCTGGCCGTCGGCGCTGAAGTAGTCGGGCGGAACGCCGGCGACGGCGCGCAGCCGCCCGTCTCCGGCCAGGTCGAAGAGGGCGCTGTTCGCCCAGGTGTCGGCGCTGTCGGGGGCGACGTAGATCGGTACGTCCCCGAGAATGCGGATGCCCCGGCTCTCGGCGGCGAGGCGCACGGCCGCCCATTGGCGGAAGAAGAGAAACTGGCAGAAGACCGCGAATCGCAGTTCGACGGCGACCTCGGCCGAGCGACGGGCGAGCGCTTCGGGCTCCCGGTGCCGCAGGCCGGGCTCCCAGTCGAGCCACGAGGCGCCGGCGTGATCGCGTTTCAAGGCGGCGTAGAGCGCCCAGTCGTCGAGCCAGACCGCGCGGCGCTCGGGCGTAGCGAACCTCTCGAGCTCCACAGCGAGCGCCGGGAGCTCGCCGGAGTCGAAGCGCTCGAACGCCTGACGGAGAAGGCTCTCCTTGCAGAGGACCGCAGCGCTGTAGTCCACCGCGGCGCCGCTTTCGGGGTCCACGCCGGTCGCCGCGCTCGGCCCGCTCGCCCCGGGAGCCTCCTCCCAGGGCTGAAGGGCCTCTGGCGGGAGCAGTCCGTCGGCCACCAGCGCCTCGGGAGAGATCAGCAGAGGGTTGCCGGCGAAAGCCGAGAGCGAATTGTAGGGCGAGTCTCCCATCCCGGTCGGGCCGAGCGGCAGGACCTGCCAGACCGTGAAGCCGGCGCCGACCATCCAGTCGAGCATCGCCAGGGCGGACGGGCCTAGGTCGCCGATCGGGAAACGGCCGGGAAGACTCGTCGGATGCAGAAGCAGGCCCGCGGCGCGCGCCCGTCGGGCGGCAACTCGGGCCTCTCCCTTGCGGCTCACTCGCGCTCGAGGTAGGTGTAGCCCGAGAGACCCTGTTCGTAGACGCGCAGGAGGTTGCGCGACTCCTCGAGGGTGATCCGCTTGCCGCGCAAGGCGATCTCCGAGAAGCGGCGGACGTTCGCCACGAGGTCCTCGCGGTCGTAGCTCACGTACTTGAGGACGTCCGCCACGGTGTCGCCGGCGAGGACGTGGTCGATGTGGTACGCGCCCTCTTCGCTGAGCGAGACGTGCAGTGTGTTGGTGTCGCCGAAGAGGTTGTGCAGGTCGCCCAGGATCTCCTGGTAGGCACCGACCAGGAAGACGCCGAGGCAGTAGAGGTCGTCGCCCACCGGGTGAAGCTCGAGCACGTCCTTGACGTCCCGGCGGTCGATGAAGTGATCGATCTTGCCGTCGGAGTCGCAGGTGATGTCGGCGAGCACGCCGCGCCGCACCGGTTCCTCGTTGAGGCGGTGGATCGGCACGATCGGAAAGAGCTGATCGATCGCCCAGGAGTCAGGGAGCGACTGGAAGATCGAGAAGTTGCAGAAATAGGTATCGGCGAGCGCCCGCTCGAGACCGGCGAGCTCCTCCGGAATCTCGGGCAGCTCGCGCACCAGGCGCAGGATCTTGAGCGCGATGGCCCAGAAGATGTCCTCGGCGAGTACCCGCTGCACCAGCGTGACGTGGTTCAGGCTGAAGAGACTGAGCACCTCGTCGCGATAGCCCGCGGCATCGTGGTAGGCCTCGAGCAGGTTCTTGCGCGACACCTCGCGATAGGTGTCGAGCAGGTAGCGGACCGGGCCGGGGGTGCCTTCCGGCAGCGCCTCGGGCAGCGTTCCGACCGTGAACTCGCCGACACCCAGAACGTCCACGATCAGGGCGGCATGGTGGGCCACGAGCGCGCGCCCCGATTCGGAGACCAGGATCGGGTGCGGCACGTTGTCGGCGTCACAGAGCTCCATGGTGCCGAAGACGATGTCGTTGGCGTACTCCTGCATCGTGTAGTTCATCGACGACGAGAAATTCGTCTGCGAGCCGTCGTAGTCGATGCCGAGACCGCCGCCGACGTCGAGGTAGCGCAGCGGCGCGCCGAGCTTCGAGAGCTCGACGTAGGTCCGCCCGGCCTCGCGCAGCGCCTCCTTGACGTTGCGGATGGAGGAGATCTGGCTGCCCAGGTGAAAGTGGAGAAGCTCGAGGCAGTCGAGGAGGTTCTTCTCGCGCAGGAACTTCATCGCCTGGAACAGGCCGCGCGCGCCGAGACCGAACTTCGAGCGGTCTCCCGCCGAGGCCTCCCAATGACCGGCGCCGCGCGCCGAGAGGCGCGCCCGGACGCCGATCGCCGGCTTGACGCCGGTGCGCTCGGCGACCTCGGCGATGAGCTCGAGCTCGGAGAACTTCTCGACCACCAGGATCACGTGCCGCCCGAGCTTCGACCCGAGGAGAGCGGTCTCGATGTACTCCTCGTCCTTGTAGCCGTTGCAGATGACCAGGGCTTCCTCGTCCTCGAGCATTCCGAGGACGGCCAGAAGCTCGGGCTTCGAGCCGGCCTCGAGCCCGAAGTGGTAGGGCCTTCCGGCCTCGAGCAGCCGCTCGACGACGTATTTCTCCTGGTTCACCTTGATCGGGAAGACCCCGCGATAGGTCGCCTGATAGCCGTACTCGGAGATGGCGCGCAGAAAGGCCTCGTTGAGCTCGACGACGCGGGCCTTGAGGATCTGTGAAAAGCGGATCAGCAGCGGCGCGCCGATGCCGCGCTGCCGGACCTCGTCGACGAGCTCCTTCATGTCGACGGCCGGGGCGCCTGGCCCGCCCGGTTGAACGACGAGGTTGCCCTTCTCGTTGGCGGAGAAGTAGCCGTTGCCCCACTGCCGGATGTTGTAGAGGTCGAGAGCGTCCTCGGTCGTCCATTTACGATGATTCAGAGTGGTCAATCCCCTTCTCCCTCGCGCTTCTGGAGCGGAAGTCCGGCCGGATGGCCGAGGAAACTTTAGCATCTTCTTTTCGTTGCTTCGCGGGAAAACTTTGACTGCGGCTGCGCCGCCCGCGGGTTAGGGAGTGGCGATCCGCACGGTGACGTCGCCGGTCGCCGGCGCGACCACCATCGCCGACGCGACGAAGCGGATCGGCGCCGCATCGAACAGGACGCGGAAGGGCGCCGGACGAAGTTGGAGATTGCGGAAGAGGTCGGAGAGCGGTCGCAGGCGCGACGCTTCGGCGCCGACCTCCATCACCGCCGAACCGACGTAGCTGCCGGCCGCGTCCTCGAGGTCGAAGCGCACCGAGCCGGCGACGCCGTCGGGACTCGTGACCTCGAGCGTCGCGGGCGTGGCGGAGCTGTGCTGGAGGGCGAGGATCTGCTTCGCTGCCGAGCTCCAGCTTGCTTCCCGGATTGCGGTGACGGTGGCGCCGTCGCTGCCGTCGGGATCGGTGACCGCCCGCACCAGCGACCGGGCGGAAAGAAAGGCCGTCGAACTCTGGGGAAAGGCATAAAAGGTGATCCGCAGCGCGCCCCGCCCGGCGCCGACTCCGAACGCCGAAGAGAGAACCTCCGGCAGGTTCGTCGAGCTCTGAGGCGGGAGATTGAAGCGGCGGACCGGCGGCGGTGTGTCGTAGACGACCTCGGGCAGGAAGAGGACCTCGGCGACGGCGAAGTCGGAGCTCGCGTTCACGAGCGTGAGGTCGGTAAGGATCTGCCCGTCGTTGGATTCGACGACCAGCGGGAGAATCGAGGACTCGGTCTCCCAGCCCGGCTCGGCGCCCGAGACGACGATCTGGACGGAGTCCTGGGCGACGCCGCCCGCGGCCGTCACGCCCCGCACGGTGACGGTGTAGGTCCCGGGGTGGAGGAAGATGTAGAAGACGGAGTGGTCGGCGGGCGGGGGAGTCTCGGCGAAGCCGCCGTCGCCGAAGTCCCATTCGATGTGCACGAAGCGCTCGATGGCGGCGCCGTCGACGCCGAACGCGGTGAGCTGGCCGGCCCCGACTGGGCCCGGCGGCGGGAGGATCTCGATGTCGGCGCTTTCGAGCAATGGCAGCAGGGTCTCGAGAAAGAGACCCGCGATCTCGATGTAGCCGTCGGTGTTCGGGTGCCCGACGATGTCCTCGACTTCCGGGTTGTAGTAGTAGTAATTCTCGAAGACGTCGGGCAGGCTTTCGAAGAGGGTGAACTGATCGGCGACTGCGCGGTGGAACTCCTCGCCCATCTCCCGGAGCCGCTGCGCGAGCGCCGCAGTGGCGGCGTTCGAGGCGTCGGCGGGAGCGGTCGGAATCCGCGGAATGACCGTGGCGTGGACGGCGATGATGTCGAGCGCCTCGGCGCGGGCAGCCATCTCGCCGAGGTTGAAGGCGACGGTCTCGACGCTCGCGCGCCGCGAGATGTCGTTCGTGCCCTCCATCAGCAGGAGGTAGTCGCCGCCTCCGGCGAGCACGGAGTCGATCCGCGACAGGCCGCTCGACGTCGTCTCGCCACCCACCCCGTGGTTCTCGACGAAAGCGTCATACCCCCGCTGGCGCAGCCAGCGCTCGAGGCGGGTGGGATAGCCGCCCCCCTGGCTCGAGGTGTCGCCGTAACCTTCGGTGATGCTGTCGCCGAACGCCAGGAGGACGAGCTCCTGGCCGGGCGCCGCCCCGGCCAGGGGCACCGCGACGGCAAGCGCGAGCAGCAAAGAGGGGAGGATTCGACGGGACATGGATGGGGGAGGCCCGGAATCCGGGCGGTCAAGTCTAGAAACTGCGCCGATCCCTGTCAACGAAGCGGGCGCAGCGCGCGCCAACCGAACGCCGGCCGGCCGGAGCGCGCTAGAATCATCTGCCTGTGGAGACACCGACCCCGAGCGACCTTCCTCCCGGCATCACCGGCGAAGAAGCCGCCGCGATCCGCGCCGCGGTGGCGGAGGCCGAAGGCCTCACCGGCGGCGAGATCGTGGCCCTCGTGCTGGCGAGCGCGGACGACTACCAGGTCGCCTTCTGGAAGGGAGCCGCGCTCTGCGGTTTCGCGGCTGCGGCGGTCGCCGCCGCGATCGACCAGGTCCGCCCGCTGTGGATCTCCCGGCCCTTCTGGATGTTGCTGATCGTGGGCTGCGGGCTGCTCGCCGGCGCGCTGGCTACCCGTGTCGTCCCCCCGTTCAGGCGCTGGCTATGCGGCGCGGCTCTCATGGACCGCCGGCTGCAGCAGCGCGCCCGGGAAGCCTTTCTCGTGCACTCGGTCTTCACCACCCGCGACCGGACCGGGATTCTCATTGCGGTCTCGGCGTTCGAACGCCGGGTCGTCGTCCTCGCCGACGAGGGGATTCACTCGGTGGTTCCAGCCGGCACCTGGGAGGCGCTGGCGCGCGAAACCGCTGCCACGGTGCGGGAGTCCGGACCGGGCGCCGGTCTGCTCTCCGCAGTACGCAAGGCTGGAGGCATCCTCCGGCATCACGGTCTGATTCGTCGCACCGACGACGACAACGAGCTCCCGGACAGTGTCCGTGGGGACTTTCAATAGCCCGAGTGCGCCGGCCCCCCGAGGTCCTCTCGGGCTCCCCGGCACGTGTTAATCTGCCTGCTCTCCGTTTTTCGAAGTCTCAAGTTTCCAGACTCAAGCCAAGGAGCCGAAATCATGAACCAGCCCCTCACTCCAGAAACGGCCCCGAAGAAGGGTATGTCGACGGTTGTCAAAGTCCTGCTCGGATGTGGTGTCGGCCTGCTGCTGCTCTTCGGTAGCTGTGTCGTCGTGACGGGCTATTTCGCCAAGAAGACGCTTGGAGGCATCACCGACTTCGCCAAAGAACTGGAATCGAATCCCGATGCCGCGGCAGTGAAGGCGGCGGCGATGGCCCTGCGCCTGAATCCGGAGCTCGAGGTCCTGTCGTCCGATCCCGCTGCCGGCACCATCACGGTGCGCGAGAAGAAGACCGGCAAAGAGATCACCTTCAACCTCGAGGACATCAAGGCAGGCAAGTTCTCGATCACCCAGGACGGCGAGACGACGAACATCGACGTCGACGCTTCGCAGGAAAACGGCGGTCAGATGAAGGTCGTCACCGACCAGGGCACAGCGGTCTTCGGCGCCGGGGCGCAGGAGTTGCCGTCCTGGATCCCGATCTACCCCGGTGGCCGCTCCGAGGGCATGGCGAACATCGAAGCCCAGGGTGAGAAGACCGGCACCTTCACGCTGCGTACGGCCGACGCGCCGGACGTCGTGATCGCTCTCTTCAAGGCGAAGCTCGAGGAGTCGGGCTTCACGGTGGAGACGGCGAGCCTGAGCTTCAACGGTGCGCCGAGCGGCACGCTCAACGCCACGGCCGACAAGCGCCAGCTCTCGATTACCGCCGCCGCCCAGGACGGCGAAACCCAGGCCCTCGTGTCGTACAACGAGAAGCCCTGAGCCGCGAGCCCTGAGCCTCTTCGCACGACAGACCAGCGGCTCGGTCGTCTGCGCCTCCTGCGGGCGACTGGTCGGGGTCAAGGACGAACGCTGCTTCCACTGCGGCAAGCGCAACCCTTCGCTCTGGGGGTTCGCGCCGCTGCTGCGGCGCCTCGGCGCCGACCTCGGATTCGTCCGCCTGCTCATCGGCGGCTGCTCGATCCTCTACATCGTGAGCGTGGTCCTCTCGCCGGGTGCCCTGAGCCCGAAGGGCGGGCTGATGCAGCTCTTCGCGCCCGACACCCGCACCCTCTTTCTGCTCGGGGCGAGCGGTGCCCTGCCGGTCTTCAGCCTCGGGCACGTCTGGACGGTCTTGAGTGCCTCGTGGCTGCATGGCGGCATCCTGCACATTCTCTTCAACATGATGTGGGTGCGGCAGCTCGCCGGCCCGGTGGCCGAGCTCTACGGCGCCGGCCGGATGATTCTCGTCTGGACGGCGGCGTCGATCGTCGGATTCGGCCTGAGCTCCGCCGCCGGCGCTTTCCTGCCGGCGATCCCCTTCCTGAGCTCGCACGCCCCGTTCACCGTCGGCGCCTCGGCGTCGATCTTCGGTCTGCTCGGCGCTCTCGTGTGCTACGGCCGGCGCACCGGCCAACGCGCCATGCATCAGCAGGTCTGGACCTGGGCCGTGGTGATGTTCCTCTTCGGCGTCATCATGCCCGGGGTCGACAACTGGGCGCACGCCGGGGGGTTCCTCGGTGGCTTCGGCGCCGCGCGCCTGCTCGACCCGTTGAAGCCGGAGCGTTCGCAGCACATGCTCTGGGCGCTGGTCTGTCTCGGCCTGACGGCGCTGTCGATCGTTCTCTCCATCGTGACGGGCGCCCAGATCCTCCGCGCCATCGAGGGTTCATGAGCGAGAAGGAGCCGGAGAAGAAGAAGCCCAAGCTGAAGCTCGAGTCGGTCTGGCGCGAGGCCCGGACGCTGGTGTGGGCGCAGCGCCGCCGGCTGGGCTGGGCCCTGGTGCTGATGCTGATCGGCCGGTTGGCCGGGCTCGTCCTGCCGGCGTCGTCGAAGTTCCTCATCGACGACGTCCTGGGCAAGGGGGACCGCGGACTTCTCGTGCCCCTGGCGCTCGCCGCGGGCGCGGCGACCCTGGTGCAGGCGGCGACCGGATGGGGGCTCGCGCAGCTCCTCGGCATCGCCGCCCAGAAGCAGATCGCCGAGATGCGCAAGAAGCTGCACGCCCACGTCCTGCGTCTGCCGACCAGCTACTTCGACGGTACGAAGAGCGGTGAGCTCATCTCGCGTGTCATGACCGACGCCGAAGGGATCCGCAATCTCGTCGGCACCGGGCTCGTGCAGCTGGTCGGCGGGCTGGTGACCGCTGTCCTCGCGCTCGGCGTCCTCTTCTGGCTGAACTGGCATCTCACCGCGGCGATCCTCGGCGTCCTGGTGCTCTTCGCGGGCATGCTCTCCTACGCCTTCAAGCGCCTGCGTCCGATCTTCCGCGAGCGCAACAAGATCCAGGCGGAGATCACCGGCCGGCTCGCCGAGTCGCTCGGCGGCGTCCGGGTCGTCAAGGCCTACACCGCGGAGACGTTCGAGGAGGAGGTCTTCGGCGGCGGCATCGACAAGCTGTTCGGCAACATCCGCAGCACGATGAGTGGCATCGCCGGCGTCACCAGTGGCTCGACGGCGCTCCTGGGCGTCGTCGGCGTGATCATGATGGTCGTGGGTGGGCGCTCGATTCTCGCCGGCTCGATGACGCTCGGCGATTTCGTCATGTACATCTTCTTCAGCGGCCTGCTGGTCGCGCCGGTGGCGGAGATCGCGGCGATCGGCACCCAGTTGACCGAGGCCTTCGCCGGCCTCGACCGCATCCGCGAGATCTTCGGCAAGACGACGGAGGACGACGAGGACGCGGCCCGCCTTCCGGTCGAGAAGCTGCGCGGCGAGGTCGAGTTCGAGGATGTCTGGTTCGAGTACCAGCCCGACACACCGGTCCTGCGCGGGGTTTCGTTCCGGTCGGCGGCGGGCTCGACGACGGCTCTCGTCGGCTCGTCGGGTTCGGGCAAGAGCACCCTGATCGGGCTGGTCATGGCGTTTCACCGTCCGACCCGCGGCCGCATCCGCGTCGACGGGACGGATCTCGCGGAGCTGCGCCTGCGTGACTATCGGCGGCACCTCGGGGCGGTCTTCCAGGACAACTTCCTCTTCGACGGCACGATCGCCGAGAACATCGCCTACTCGCGGCCGCACGCCACCCGCGACGATGTGCTCGCGGCGGCGAAGGTCGCGCACTGCGACGAGTTCGTGACCGGTTTCGAGAACGGCTACGAGACGATCGTCGGGGAGCGCGGGGTCAAGCTCTCGGGCGGCCAGCGCCAGCGCGTGGCGATCGCTCGCGCCGTGCTCGCCAACCCGACGATTCTGATCCTGGACGAGGCGACCTCGAGCCTCGACAGCGAGAGTGAGGCGATGATCCAGGACGGTCTGGCGACCCTGCGGGCCGGCCGGACGACCTTCGTCATCGCCCACCGGCTGTCGACGATCCGCAGCGCCGACCAGATCCTCGTCATCGAAGAGGGCGAGGTCGTCGAGCACGGTACCCACCACGAGCTCATCGCCCGCGAGGGACGTTACAAGCAGTTGCACGATCGACAGTACCGGCTCGAAAGTGACCGCTTCATCAATCCCGGCGAGGACTTCACGCCGCCCGCCGAGGGCGGCTCGGCCGAGCCGGTCAAGCTCACCCCGACCGGGCGGCTCTGAGCTGCCCGGTGCCGGATCTCCTGCGGTAGGATCGAGGAAAGCCATGCGACAGGTAGCCCTTCTCCTTGCGGCGCTCCTTCTGCCGGCGGTCGCCGGCGGCCAGGACTGGCGCGGTCCGGCAGCGCTCGAGGTGCAGGTGGAGGACGCCAAGGGCAGGAACCTCGCCGGGGCCGAGATTCTGCTGGTCTATCTCTCTCCGGAGGGCGGCGGCAGCCTGCCTTCGGTACTGACCGACGCCAACGGCAAGGCGAACATCGGCGGGCTGGCGGCGGGCCGGTGGACCGCGGAGATCCGCCACTCCGGGCAGATGAGCTTCCGGGCCGAGCTGACGCTCGCCGCCGACGCGAAGCCGGTGGTGCAGTCGGCCTCCCACCTGATGGCGCCCGGCGCGACCTCGACGATGAAGGTCAAGTTTGGGCGCGGCCGCGGCGGGGCCCCCGCGCCGGCACCGCCGGCGCCAAAGACTCTGGCCCAGGAACTGCCGCCGCCGGCACCGGTAGCCCCTGCGGCAGCGCCCGCTCCGGCCCAGGCGGCGGCAAAGGCTCCAGTTAAGGAACTGTCGCCAGCCGTGTCCGTGGCTCCTGCGCCCGCGCCCGTGGCGCCCGCGCCGGCAGCAAAGGCTCCGGTTCAGGAACTGCCTCCAGCTGTGCCGGTGGCTCCTGCTCCTGCGCCCGTGGCTCCCGCTCCGGCTCCTGCGCCTGTTCCGGCCGCTCCGGCGGCAAAGGCTCCAGTAAAGGAAGTGCCGCCAGCTGTGGCGGCGGCTCCTGTACCCGCTCCGGTGCCGGCCGCGCCGGCGGCAAAGGCTCCAGTGAAGGAAAAGCCTTTAGCTGGGCCAGTGGCTCCGGTACCTGCGCCTGCGGCCGCTCCAGCGCCTGAAGAGGCCCCGAAAGAGAACGTGCCCCCGATCGCTCCGGTCTCTCCGGTCGCTCCGGCTCCAGCGCAAGTGCCGCCTTCGGCTGCTCCGGTGATTCCCGCGCCGGCGCCCGTTGCGGTTCCTGCAGCTCCTGCGGCACCTGCGGCAGTCGTGCCTGCGCCGACGGCTCCGGCGGCGCCCATTCGGGCGCGGCTTTGTGTCGAGTGCCCGCCGGGGGAGAGCGCGGCGTGGGGGGAGGCGGCGATCGCGGGCGGCGCGACTGCGGGCTGTCCGGCCGACCTGCAGGCGCGGTTGCGGGCCGTGGATCTCGGCGCCGTGGGTGCCCTGTCGGGCGAGCTCGAGGCCGCGGGCCTGGGGTGCCGGGTGGTGGCGGTGGAGCTGCCGGCGGGAGCGCGCTTCACCGGCTTCCGCTTCGAGGCGCAGAGCGCCGGTGTGGCCGCCGATTGTCTGCCGGGTCGCGACTGCCCGGCGGGCGGCTGCCGCTTCCCCAACGAGCCGGTCCTGCGGGTGGAGGGCAATCGCACCACGCTGCTGGTCGCCTTCGAGAGCACCGCGCCGGACCTCCGCCGCGCCGTCGTCGCCGGTTACTCGACCTACAGCAAGCGTTAGCGCGACCTGTTTCGAGGCGCGGCCGGTCAGGCCGGCGAGACTTCGACCCGGGCGTCGTTGAAGCAGGCGCCGTCGCCCAGGTCGGTGTAGCTGTCGGGGGCGAGGGCGCAGGCGGTCGCCCCGTTGTCGGTGTTGTGCGCCCAGAGACCCTTCGGCAGCTCGACGACGCCCGGACGCTGGTCGTTCGAGATCCGCAGCCGGCAGAGCACCTCGCCGAGTGCGTTCGCCACCCGCACCCGCTGACCCTCGGCGAGTCCGCGCGCGGCGGCGTCGTCAGGGTGCATCTCGAGCGGTACCGGTCCCTTGCGCAGCTGTCCGAGAGTCGAGCTGATCGTCCGGTTGGTCGCCGGCGAGATGAGCGCCAGCGGCGTACGGTCGGTGGCCGGATCGTCCTGGTAGACGTAGAGACCTTCGCGGGACTCGGCGTCGAGCGCCACGGGCACGAGGTGGATCTTGCGATCGTCCGTCTTCGGGAAGACGTCGACGAACTGCACCGGATGGTCGCCGGAGGCCGGGCGCGCGAAGCCCTTCTCCGTGAGCTGCGTGCGCAGATCGACGCCACGCCCGCTCGAATCGAGAATCAGCCCGATCGCGGCCTGTTCGGTCGGAATCTCGTCGGCCGAGGCGACTCCGGTGCGGACCGCGAGGTCGGCGAAGACGCTGTAGTTCGAGCGCGCCTGGCCGACCGGTTCGATGACCGGGGCGATCTCCTGCAGGACGAAGGAGCCGTAGCCGCGCGCGAGGTCGTGGTGCTCGAGGAACGTGGTCGCCGGCAGCACGAGGTCGGCGTAGCGGGCGGTGTCGGTGAGCACCTGGTCGAAGACGATCGTGAACAGGTCTTCGCGCTCGAGGCCCCGGCGGACGAGCGTCTGGTTGGGCGTCGTCATCAGGGCGTTCGAGTTGTAGACGAAGAGCAGGTGGATCGGCCTCTCTGTGGTGGTGGTGAGCGCCGCGCCGAGCCGGTTCATGTTGATGATCCTCGTCTCGGCGTCCGGACCGGAGATCGCCCGCGCGTTCATCTTCCAGGCCGCGGAGTTGGACAGCGTGTAGCCGCCGCCGCGCACTCCGAACTTGCCGGCGACGGCGGGCAGGGCGAGGACCGCTGCGACGGCGGAACCGCCGTTGCGATTGCGCTCGAGGCCCCAGCCGCAGCGCACCACGGCCGGCGAGATCGAGGCGTAGAGGTCGATGAAGCGCGCCAGGTCGGCGGGCCGCAAACCGGCGACCTGGGCCGCCCGGTCGAGCGTCCAGGGCGCTGCCCGGCGTTCGAGCTCGTCGGCGCGGGTCGCATGGCGGTCGAGGAAGTCGCGGTCGGCGCGGCCGCTCGTGAAGAGCTCGCGGATCACCGCCAGGGCGACGACGAGGTCGGTGCCCGGGCGCACCGGCAGATGAAGATCCGCCTGCTTGGCGATCGGAGTGGCGCGCGGATCGAGGACGACGAGTTTGGCGCCGGCATCGCGGGCGGCCTGGATCGGCGGCACGAGATGGATACCCGACACGGCGGGATTGCAGCCCCAGACCACGACGAGCCGGGCGGCGGGGTAGTCGTTGAAGGCGACCCCTTCCATCTTGCCGTACAGCCCCAGGGCTGCGCTGCCGGTGGCCGCGGCGCAGACGGTGCGCGCCAGGCGGGAGGCGCCGAGGCGGTGGAAGAGCAGGGCGTCGGTCGAGTCCTGCGAGAGGTAGCCGTTCGAGCCGCCGTAGCAGAAGGGGAGAATGGCCTCGCCTCCGAAGCGATCGCGGGTCTCGACCAGCCGCTTCGCGGCGAGGGAGATCGCCTGCTGCCAGGAGAGCGGTTCGAAGACCCCTTCACCCTTCTCTCCGACGCGCATCATGGGTTCGAGGATGCGCTCCTTGCCGTAGAGCTGGTCCGGGAACTTCCTCACCTTGGCGCAGATGTAGCCTTCGGTGACCGGATTGCGGTCGCGGGTACCGTCGATCTTCGTGACCCGCCCGTGCTCAACCGTCACTTCGAGACTGCAAGCGTCAGGGCAGTCGAGCGGGCAGGCCGAGGGGACTTTCACAGGAAGAAGTCCGCGATCAGCGGTTGCGCCGGATCCACCGCGTACGCGTCGAGGTCGGTGACGCCGGCGCGCCGCAGGACCTCGTCGTCGATGAAGAAGTTGCCGGTGCACTGGCGCGCCGGCTGGGTGAGGATCCAGTGTGCGGCGTCGGCGAGGATCTCCGGCTTGCGGCTGTTCGCCGCCGCCACGAAGCCGCCGAGCATGGCGAGCGCTGCGGTGTCGATCGCCGTGCGCGGCCAGAGTGCGTTGACCGCCACGCCGTCGCCCCGAAGCTCTTCGGCCATGCCGAGGACGCACATGCTCATGCCGTACTTGGCCATGGTGTAGGCGACGTGCCCGGCGAACCACTTCGGATCCATGTTGAGCGGCGGGGACATGTTGAGGATGTGCGGGTTCTCCGCCCGCTTGAGGTCCGGTATGCAGGCCTGCGAGCAGAGGAAGGTCCCGCGCACGTTGACCGAGAACATCAGGTCGAAACGCTTCATCGGGGTGTCGAGAGTCGGCGTGAGGCTGATCGCCGAGGCGTTGTTGATCAGAATGTCGATGCCGCCGAAGCGCGCCCGGACCGCTTCCACGGCGGCCTTCACCTGCGTCTCCTCGCGGATGTCGCAGGCGATCGGCAGAGCCTTGCCGCCGGCGCTCTCGATCTCCTCGGCGGCGGTGTAGATCGTTCCTGGAAGGCGGGGGTGCGGCTCGGTGGTCTTGGCGAGAATCGCGACGTTGGCGCCGTCGCGCGCGGCGCGCAGCCCGATGGCGAGCCCGATGCCACGGGATGCGCCGGTGATCATGAGGGTCTTGCCTGCAAGGGTGGTCATGGCTACTTCCTTCCCGGGGAGATTCCCGGCGTCAATCCTAACCTCTCGGCGAGCCTGCCGGGGCCGTCGGAGAGATTCCCGGCGACGCCCGGACGACCCCCGCCCGGCATCAGGCTAAGCTTCGAAGCGTGAGTCTCGAGCGCTTCGACCCCCGGATCCGCACCTGGTTCGAGCAGCGCTTCGGCGCTCCGACCGAGGTCCAGCGGCTGGCCTGGGGTCCGATCGCCGACGGCCGGCACATCCTGCTTACCGCCCCGACCGGGAGCGGCAAGACCCTGACCGCCTTCCTCTGGGCGTTGCAGCAGCTCGCGACCGGGGTCTGGGAGGACGGGACGACGCGCGTGCTCTACATCTCTCCCCTCAAGGCGCTGAACGCCGACATCGAACGCAACCTCGCCGAGCCTCTGGCCGGGATCGCCGAGGCTTTTCGCGCCGCGGGCGGCGAACTGCCGCGCATCCGGGTGGCGATGCGCAGCGGCGACACGCCGCCTGCCGAACGCCAGAGGATCGTGCGCCAGCGCCCGGAGATCCTGATCACGACCCCGGAGAGCCTCAATCTGCTGGTCAACTCGAAAGCCGGGCCGGCGCTCTTCGCGGGCCTGCGGACGGTGATCCTCGACGAGATCCACGCCGTCGCGGCGAGCAAGCGGGGCACCCACCTCATCACCGCCGTGGACCGCCTGGTGCTCTTCGCCGGCGAGTTCCAGCGCATCGCGCTGTCGGCGACCGTGCGGCCCCTCGACCGCATCGCTTCGTGGGTCGGAGGCTTCCGGCTGGAACGCGGCGCCGACGACCTTCCGCGCTACGTGCGGCGTTCGGTCGCGGTCGCCGAGTCGCGCCAGCCGAAGCGTTACGACGTCGAGGTGCGGCTGCCCCCGGCGCTCGCCGCCGTCCCCGCAGAGGAGCGCGAGGGCGATACCCTCTGGACCGCCATCTCCGCCGATCTCCGCGACCGGATCCGCGAGGCGCGCTCGACGCTGGTCTTCACCAACAGCCGGCGGCTCTCCGAGAAGCTCACCCGCCTGATCAACGACGGCGCGCCGCGCGAGCTCGCCTGGTCACACCATGGCTCGCTCGCGCGCGAGCTGCGCAGCGCGATCGAGAAGCGGCTCAAGGCCGGGGATCTGCCGGCGCTGGTGGCGACGAGCTCGCTCGAGCTCGGCATCGACATCGGCGCGCTCGACCAGGTGCTGCTGGTGCAGGCGCCGCGCTCGCTCGCCTCGGCCGCGCAACGCGTCGGGCGCGCCGGGCACGCGGTCGGCGAGGTCAGCCGGGCGCGCTTCTACCCGACCCACGCGCGCGATTTCCTCGAATGTGCGGTCGCCGCGCGGGCGGTGCTGGACGGCGATATCGAGCCGATTCGACCGGTGAGCGCGCCGCTCGACCTGCTGGCGCAATGGATCGTCGGCATGGTGGCGCACGAGCGCTGGCGCGCCGACGATCTCTACGACTTCCTGCGGACGAGCGCGCCCTACCACGAGCTGCCCCGCCGTCAGTTCGACCTCGTGGTCGAGATGCTCGCCGGGCGCTACGCCGACGCGCGGATCGCCGAGCTCCGCCCGCGAGTCGCTTTCGACCGCCTCGACGGCACGATCGCGGCCCGTCCGGGCGCCGCGCGCCTCGTCGCCCAGTCGGGCGGCACGATCCCGGATCGCGGCTACTTCCAGCTGCGGATCGAGGACTCGAACGCCCGCCTCGGCGAGCTCGACGAGGAGTTCGTCTGGGAGCGCTCGCTGGGTGACACCTTCCTGCTGGGAACGCAGTCGTGGCGCATCCGGCGTATCACCGCGAACGAGGTCTTCGTCGCTCCGGCCCGCGGCGGTGCGGTGCTCGCGCCGTTCTGGCGGGCGGATGCGCGCGATCGCGGTGCGGTCTTCTCGGAGCGCATCGGCCGGCTGCTCGAACGCGCCGACAGCGAGCTCGAGCATCCCGGCTTCGAATCGGCGCTGGCCGAAGAGTACGCGCTCGACGCGGCCGCGGCGGCCGAGCTGGCGCGTCAGCTGCGCGCGGCGAGGGCCGCCCTGGGCGGCCGCCTGCCGCATCGGCGCCGGCTGGTGTTCGAAGAATCCCTCGAGCGCGCCAGCAGCGGCACGGCGCATCCGGGCGACGGCCGGCGCCAGGTCGTGCTCTACACCTTCTGGGGAGGGACCCTCAATCGACCGCTCGCGCTCGCGCTCGCGGCGGCCTGGGAGGAGGCAGAAGGGACCCCGATCGAGACCCTGGCCGACGACGACGCGGTGCTGCTCGTTCTGCCGGCCGGCGCCGATGCACGCCAGCTGCTCGCGCGGGTGACGCCGGAGCGTCTGGAACAACTGCTGCGCGCGCGGCTCGAATCCTCCGGATTTTTCGGCGCCCAGTTCCGCCAGAATGCCCAGCGGGCGCTGCTCCTGCCGCGCGCCGGCCCGAGTCGGCGCACGCCGCTCTGGGTGTCGCGGCAGAACGCCAAGAAGCTGCTCGAGGCCGTGGCGCGCTTCGACGACTTTCCGGTGACGCTCGAAACCTGGCGGAGCTCTTTGCACGACGAGTTCGACCTCGAGAGCCTCCGCGGGCGGCTCGAAGAACTGGGACGCGGCGAGATCGAGATCCACAACGTGCGGAGCGACCGACCTTCGCCGCTGGCGGCGGGCCTGGTCTGGCGGCGGACCAACGAGCTGATGTACGAGGACGACATGCCGGGAGCCCGGCGCGGCGCCACCGTGCGCGCCGACCTGCTGCGCGAGATCGCGCTGGGCGGCGACCGCCCGCGGATCGCCGTGCGCCTGGCGGAGGAGTTCCGGCGCAAGGTCCAGCGGCTGCTTCCGGGATATGCGCCGCAGACCCCGACCGAGCTTCTCGAATGGGTCAAGGAGCGTCTCTTCGTGCCGCTCGCCGAGTGGGACGAGCTCCTCGCCGTCCTCGAGCGCGATCGCCCCGGAAGCAGCCGGGAGATGCTCGCCGGGCTCGCCGTAGGCGACAAGCTCCTGACGGTCGCCGCGCCACTCGCCCCGGTCGTGACTCCCGCTGCGGTTGGGAGCGCGCCCGCCGCCGCGCCCGGCGCGGTGGCGGTGGTGGTCGCGCGCGAGAACCTGCCGCGGTTCGCGCGGCTCGCCGGATCCGCCACCGTCGCGGTGCGGAGCGCGCTCCTCGCCACGCTGCTCGAGGAGTGGCTGCGCTTCTATCCACCGGTCGAGGTCACCTGGGCGGCCGAGCAGTGGGGCGTCGCCCCGAGCGAGCTCGAGGCCGCGCTGGCGACACTGGAGGCCGGCGAGCGCGTCGTCGCCGGCGACCTGCTCGCTGCGGATTCCACCCCGAGGGCGTCTCGGCAGGTGGCCGTCGTGGCGACGATCGAGACTCTCCTGCGCTGGCGCCGGGCGGCGGCGCGGCCGGCGTTCGAGCCGCTGGCGCTCGGCGAGCTGCCGCTCTTTCTCGCCCGCTGGCAGGGGCTCACCGAGCGCGGAACCGGCAACGAAGGGCTACAGGCGGCCCTGGAGCGCCTGTTCGGCTTCCCGGCACCGGCCGCGCTCTGGGAGAGCGATCTTCTTCCTTCCCGGCTGGAGCCGTACTTCCCGACCTGGCTCGACGGCCTGTTCGAAGAGAGTGAGCTCGTCTGGTTCGGCACCGGGCGGGAGCGCATCGGCTTCGCCTTTCGCCCCGACCTCGACCTCTTCCAGCCGCTCGTGCGATCTCCCGAGGCGGCGGAGCCCGAACCCGGCGAGGTCGCGGCGGTCGCGGTGCGCGACCTGCTTGCGGGCGAGCCGCGCGGCCTCGAGATCGGCGAGGTCGTCGAGCGCTCGGGGCTCGGACTCGGCGCGGTCAACGCGGCGCTCTGGTCGCTGGTCTGGAGAGGCGAGGCGACCTGCGGCTCGCTGCGCGTGCTGCGGCAGGGGATCGTCTCCGGATTCGAGCTGGAGAGTCCCATGCCGGAGAGCGTCTCCAGGCCCACCGGAGGTCTCGCAGGTGGGGCGGGGCGCAGCCGGCGCGGGCTCTTCCGGCGCTGGCAGGGGAGCGCGCCGCTTGCGGGTCGCTGGCGGACGCTCGGCGGTCGGCCCGAGGAGGCGCTGCACGGCACAAGCGATCCCCTGGTCGAGGAGGAGCGCAGCCGGGAACGCGCCCGGCTGCTGCTCGATCGTTATGGCGTGCTCTTTCGCGAGCTCCTGGCGGTCGAGCTCCCGGCCCTCGCCTGGAGCCGGGTTCAACGCTCGTTGCGCGGCCTCGAGCTCGCCGGCGAGATCGTCGCCGGCCGCTTCTTCGATGGGCTTCCCGGTCTGCAGTTCGCCCTGCCTTCCGCGGTCCGCCAACTGCGCGAGGGGTTGCCGGCGGCGGCTGTCTGGTGGTGCTCGGCACTCGACCCGGCTTCGCCCTGCGGCCTCGATCTGCCCGGCATCGCGGGCCCGGTGCCGCGGGCGCTGCTGCGGCGGGTGGCCTCGACGCGGCTGGCTTACCGCGGCAGCCGACTCTGCGCGGTCTTCGCCCGCGGCGGTCGCGAGCTGCACTTCTTCGTGCCCGCGGACGACCCCGGACTGGCGGAGCTGCTCGAACCGTTGCGCTGCGCGTTGACGCGCACGGTCGGCGCCTCGCGCAGCCTCGACATCGAGACGATCAACGGTGAGGCGGCCGGTTCGAGCCCCTACCTCGGGGCCTTCGCCGCCTTCGAGCGCACCCGCGACGGAGGACTGCTGCGCCTGAGCCGGCGCTATGCCAGCCGGGAGGCCGGCGAGCGCTGATTGTGGGGCGCGGTGGTGAGACGTTCACTGCTCCGGGCCGCTGCTTCTTGGTAGTCTGCGGTCACCGCGGGACGCAGCCGTGACCGCTTTGGATTCAGTTGGCCCCAGAGCCGACGACGAAAGGACAGACGACCGATGAAGATCGCCCTGCGATGGACCTGCCTGCTGACCCTGCTCGCGGCGGGCCTCGCGGCCCCCGCTTCGGCAGGAGAACACCGGCTCGGCTTCGGGCTGCACTACTGGCAGAGCATCGACCAGCTCGACGACCAGTTTCCGGAGTTCGAGATCGCGGACGACGGCGTTTCCGAGGTGCTTTCGTACCAGTACCTGGCCGGTTTCATCCGCTTCGAGGTCGCCGCGGAGTACTTCGACGAGGGCTTTCAGGGTTCGCTCGACTGGGCGGTCTCGCCGCAGGTCTACATCCTGGCCGGGCGCGGTTTCTACGGTGGGCTCGGCGTGGGCGCCACCTACTCGGACTTCGCCAACGGCAGCTGGTCCGATCCCTACTACATCGCGAAGGCCGGAGTCGATCTGCTGCTGCTGCCGAAGATCCACCTCGACATCAACGCCGACTACCGGTTTCTCGAGTGGGAAGACCTGGACGACTACGACACCGATACGATCACCTTCGGCGCGACGGTTCGCGTCGCTTTCTAAAGAAAAGGGGACGACCATGGCTATTCGCAAGGCGAACGCCGTCTGGAACGGCGGACTGCAGGATGGGAAGGGCACAGTGAAGCTGGGCAGCGGGGCGTTCGAGGGGCAGTACTCCTTCTCGTCGCGCTTCGAAGAGGGTGTCGGGACGAATCCCGAGGAGCTCCTCGGCGCCGCCCACGCCGGCTGCTTCTCGATGGCGCTCGCCGCCGGCCTCGGCCGCGCCGGCTTCGCGCCCAAGCGCGTCGCGAGCGAAGCGCGGGTGCAGATGCTCAAGAACGACGCCGGACTCGCCATCACCCGGATCGAGCTCGACTGCGAAGCCGAAGTGCCCGGCATCGACGCCGCCACCTTCGCCGCGCAGGCCGAGGGCGCCAAGGCCAACTGCATCATCTCGAAGGCGCTGTCTTCCAATATCGAGATCGTTCTCCAGGCGAAGCTCGTTTGAGTTGACGCGACTGGGGGACATATTGCGGCCGCTCGAACTCTGCGGCGACCAGCGGTCTTCGCAGCCGCTATGTGTCCCCTGCAGCGAGCACCGTCTGTGATTGGGCACTCCGGCACTCGGGATCCGGACGGCGCTGGGGGACATATTGCGGCCACTCAAACCTGGCGACGACCAGCGGTCTCCTCAGCCGCTATGTGTCCCCCTGCCGCGTTCAGCGTACGTGTGATTGGGCGCTCCGGCACTCGGGATCCGAAGTGGGCTCCTATTTGAGGCGTGGTCGCCCACTTCGGATCCCGAGCGCCAGAGCGCCCTGGTGGAACGAAGATGAGGTCTCGCTAGATTGGGGCGCATGAGCCACAGCAGCCTCGTCCGCCTGGTCGCCCTGCTGGCCCTGGTCGGTGCTCTCGTGGCGCTCGGTCTCTGGTGGACCAGCGATCGGCGGCGGATCGTGGCGCAGTTCGAGGCGCTGCAAGAGGAGCTCGGCAAGAGCGGGGAAGAGGGGACGTTCGATCGCCTCGGCCACGCCCGGGGCGTCTCGGAGATCTTCGCCGACGGCTTCGTGATCCTCGCAGAGCCTTACGAAGGCACGATCGCCGACCGCCAGCAGCTCATGGCGATCGTCGATCGCTATCGCGCCAGCGCCGAGCGCATCACGGTCTCGGACTCGGAGGTCGAGGTTGAGCTGCGGCCGAACGCCACCGCCGAGATGACCGCCGTGGTCGAGGTGATCGGGCTGCGGCCCGGCGGTCCCGGACGCGAACGCCTGCGGATCCGCGTCGCTTGGCGGGAGGACGACGGTGTCTGGCGGATCCAGGAGCTCGAGGTGCTCGAAGTCCTCGACAGCTCCGGCCTGTTCTTCTGAAGGCGCTGAAGCCGCTGAATCCACCTCCGGTTCAGAGCCACCAGGCGAGCGCGAAGAGGCCGACCATCGCGAGCAGGATCGCGAGCTTGGCGACCGCCGCGAGGAACATCCCGAGCCAGGTCGCGAAACCCACCTTGCCCGCCTGCAGCAGGTCCCGCCGCGCGTACCACTCTCCGGCGAGGGCTCCCACGAAGGGTCCGACGAGCAGGCCCGGCAGCCCGAAGGCGAGGCCGACGAGCGAGCCGAGCAGCGCCCCGACGACCGCGAGCTTGCTGGCACCGGCGCGCTGAGCGCCGAGCGCGGTGGCGGCGATGTCGACACCGAAGGTCAGGCAGGTGAGGAGGAAGAGGACCGTCAGGGTGACCCAGCCCACACGGTCGAAGCCGTCCGCAGCGGCGCCGGCGACGAGGCCGAAGAAGACCAGCGGCGGCCCCGGGATTGCCGGCAGCACCGCGCCGGCAAAGCCGACGACCACGAGAACGAAGCAGAGCAGCCAGAGGAGCTCCATCAGCGGAGCTCTCCCAGGCAAGTGCCGCCGAACCCTGGCGGTCCCGCGTGTGTTGCCTGGGGTGACGGCGAGTCGGAGAGCGCTGCCGCGAGGAGGACGAGGCGTCCCGCGCCGGGCAGAAGGACCTCCGAGCCGCGCGGCGAGACGGCGAGCTCGACCGTGAAAAAGAGGACCGGAGAGCAGGCCTCGAGCCGGCCTCGCCGATCGTGCCGGTGCGGCACGGCGAGCGCCACCGGCGCCGGGCGCAGGTAGCCGGGGGTGACCCCGCCGGTCGGGCGGCCGAAGAGGCCGCGCTCGAGCTCGTCGAAGCGGCCCAGGGGCGAGAAGCCTCCAGCTACCCGCCGCGAAGCGGCCACGCCGTCGACCGCGAACTCCACCGCGCGGGCTTCGGGGAAGGCCGCCGCCAGCAGCAGGAGGCGAGTGAACCCGGCGGGGATCGAAATTCGCTGGCCGGCACAGAGCACTGCCGAAGCCTCGCCGGCACGATGTGCGTGCGCCAGGTCGAGCTCGACGCCCGCGCGGCGGAGCGACCGCGGCAGCAGCTCGCGCGGAATGGCGTGACCGCGGCCATCGAGGCCGCCCTCGTGCGCGCGCTCGCCGCGCGAGGTGACGCCGAAGCAGCCCCACGGCAGCGCGAGATCGAGCGTTTGCGGCGGACGCTGCAAAAGGACCGGTAAAGGAGAATCGAGATTCAAGGCTAAGGCGGCGAGCCCGAAGCCGCGGACCGCAACCACTGCGGATCTGTTCTTTTCATTTACCGAAGCTTCTCGCTCCTCGTCCTCGGCGCTCGCCGCAGCGGCGAGCGGCTGCGCGCCGCGATCGGCTGCTGCGAGCGGCCGCTCGCCGCGATCGGCTGCTGCGAGCGGCCGCTCGCCGCGATCGGCTGCTGCGAGCGGCCGCTCGCAGCCGTCGACCTCGCGCGCTGTGGCGATCGGCAGGTGGGTGCGGATCCCGACGCCCTGGCTCGTGCCGGCGGTCTCTCGCAGCCGCACGACGAGCTCGTCGCCGTCCTCGGCGAGCTTGAGCGCCTGCACGGCGACAGCGTCGCTGTCGAGAGCAAGAAAGGAGAAGCTCTTCGGTTTCGCGCCGACGACCGCAGGCTGCGCCGCGTCCGCCTGCGGTGCCACGAAGGCGCGCAGCGGCTGGTTGAGTCGCTCGGCGAAGCGCACCGTGCCGGCGAGCGACTCGCCGGCGCGAATCGGCGCGATCGCCACCCGCACGGTGTGGTGCCCGAAGTCCTGTTTCTGCTGGTACCGGAAACGCCTGCCGATGCGCGGCGTGTGGAGCAGCGTGAGACGCAGGGTGTCGGCAGTGGGGTGATCCCAGCCGTACTTGCAGTCGTTGGCGATCGCCGCTCCAGCTCCAGTACCGGCGCCGGGGCCGGTACCCTCTTCCGCGCGCAGTGCGGCCCACTGGTGGGCGGGAACTTCATAGAGCTGGGCGGTCGCGACCGGTCGGCGCGCGACGCCCACTCCCTGGTCGAAGAGCGCCTGCTCCGCCGGGGTGGAGAGGGGGAAGACCATCTTGAGGAGCGCGGCGTCGGTGCGCCAGTCGATGGCGGTGTCGATCACGACCTGGTCGCCGGCCGCCCCGGCAGCGAGCGCGATCGTCTGCACGAACCGCGAGCCCTCGGCGCTGCGCTCGATCACCAGGGCGACACGGGCCGGGCCCCTTTCGACGACGGTCGTCCGGGTCGGTCCGGCGAGCCGGGTCCGGGCCGGGCGCGAGGTGTCCTCCCAGCGGATCTCCCACGAGGGAAAGCGACCGGAGAAGTTGTCGAGAATCTCGAGACCGACGGGTGCGGCGAGAAGCTCGCGCCGGTCGAGCTTGTCGAAGATGCGCGCGATGTCACCGTTGCCGTCGATCTCGACCCGGAGGCGCTCGTTCTCGAGGAAGCTCTCGCCGACCGAGAGCCCTGTGGCTGCAGGCGCCTTGGCTCCGGCGGCAGTTCGAAGCTCGAAAAGCGAGTAGCTCAGTGGAGGAAGAGTGCTCACGAAGCAGCCGCGCCATCCTTCGCCCTCCCGGCGCCACTGCGAGGGAATTTCGCGGCCGTCGGGATCGAAGACTGCGATGGTACCGGGCAGTGCGGTTGGCGCACGAGGTGCGGCGAGCTCGACTTCGACGAGATCGCTGCGCTCGCTGCCCAGGGCATTGAAGATCAGGAGAGGCGTCCCGCCGGTCGTGGTGTCGAGCGTCGCCGCGACCGCGCCGACCGCCTCCGCGAGCTCCTGGTCGAGCTCGGCCAGGGAGAGCGCCAGGTCGGCGGCTGAGAAGCGGTAGGCCTCAACGAGGCTCGTGCCGGTGAGGTCATCGTGCATTTCGTGCGCGAGGATCCGCAACCAGGCCTCGCGGAGCCTTTCGCGGTCGGCGGTTCGCGCACCCAGGCACTGGGCGATCGCCGCGGCGCGCTCGGCGGCGTGCGCGAGCTGCTCGCCCTTGCGATGCCAGAGTTTCAGCTGCGCGCGCGAGCTGTAGCAGCCGGTGGCGTGGAGGCGGAGCAGGAGCTCGCCGTCGTAGACCGGCAGGCGTTCGCGCTCCTGCGGGTCGAGGTCGCGGAAGATCTGCTCGGAGTCGGCGAGGAGGACTTCGATCGGCCCGCTCCCGGCACGTGCCCGCTCGAGCCACTCGATGGCCGCTTGCGGAATCGCCCCGCCCTTGTCGCCCAGCCCCTGGTAGGTCATCAGAAGATCGGGTCGCCCGGCGGCGGCCAGGGCCCGGAAACGCGCGACCCACTCCGGATCCGTGCCGAGGTCGGACGAGGCCTGGGCCCCGTACTCGCCGGGGTCGAGCACCGCCGGCAGCGCCGAGCCGTCCGGGCCAACCCAGATCCCGAACGGAAATGGGACACCGAAGGCCGAGCGCATCTCCGCGCCGCGGCGCAGCTTCTGCGAGGAGAAACCGAGGATCCCGCAGTGCGTCGCCAGGGTCGGAAGCGCCTGCGAGAAGCCGAAGCAGTCGGGCAGGAAGATGTCCCGGCCGGCTTTGCCCACCGTGCGCTCGAAATAGCGCGTGCCATGGAGAATCTGGCGGACGATCGATTCGGACGCCGGCAGGTTGGTGTCGAACGCCTCCCAGGCTGCGCCGGACGGAAACCACCGGCCTTCGGCGACGCGCGCCCGAACGGTTTCGAACATCTCCGGGTGGCACTCTTCGAGCAGCCGGTAGCGGTAGGCGCCTTCGAAGTTCAGCCGGTAGTGCCGGAAGCGCCGGAGGCGGTCCTCGTTCTCCCGCACCGTCGCCGGGAGGAAGGACTCCGCGGTCTCCCGGACTGTCCACCGCCACTGGGTGTCGAGGTGCGCCAGAGCGACGACGTAGAGCCGGGGACGCCGTTCGGGCATCGGGGTCTTCGCCGGTCCCGCCGACGGTTGCGGCGCCGGAGGCCTGCGCGGTTCGGATTCCGTCGAGCTCACGAGAAGACCAGTCTATCGGCAGGAGTCCTCGGGCCGGCGCCCTGGGTCTATACTTCGGGTCCTCTAGAAAGGTGTCCATGACCGATCCGGCCGCACGCGGCTACGTCCACCCGGAAGTCCTCGTCTCGACGGCGTGGGTGGCAGAGCACCAGGACGATCCGTCGATCCGCCTCGTCGAATCGAACGAGGACCCGCTGGTCTATCCCTCCGGCCACCTTGCCGGGGCGGTCGAGATCGACTGGGCGCGCGACCTGAACGACGCGCTGCGCCGCGACTATCTCGACCGGGACGGGTTCGAGAGGTTGATGCGGCAGAGCGGCATCGCCAACGACACCACGGTCGTCTTCTACGGCGACAAGAGCAACTGGTGGTCGTGTTACGCCTTCTGGATCTTCCAGCTCTTCGGGCATCGCAACGCCCGGGTGATGGACGGCGGGAGCCTGAAGTGGACGCGGGAAGGGCGGCCGGTGGTGCGCGAAGTTCCCGCTTGGCCGGCTGCGGCCTATACCGCCCCGGAGCGCGACGACTCGCGCATCCGGGCCTTTCGCGACGAAGTGCTGGCGCATGTGGCCGCCGGCCGGCCGTTGGTCGACGTACGGAGCCCCGAGGAGTACTCCGGTGAACGGCTGCACATGCCGGCCTACCCGAACGAGGGCGCCCTGCGGGGCGGCCATATCCCGGGAGCGAAGAGTGTCCCCTGGGCCCGGGCCATCGAGCCGGAGAGCGGCGAGTTCCGCGATGCCGTCGAGCTCGCACGGATCTATTTCGACGAGCAGCGCCTGCCGCGCGACGAGGAGATCGTCGCCTACTGCCGGATCGGCGAACGCAGCAGCCACACCTGGTTCGTCCTCACCTACCTCCTCGGACATCCGATGGTCCGCAACTACGACGGCAGCTGGACCGAGTGGGGCAATCTGGTAGGTGTGCCGATTGAGCGCTGACGCCGGTCTCGGCCTTGGGCGCGACGGGCTCGATGAGCTCGGCGAGTTGGACGACCTCGTGTCGGAGCTCTCGGCTCTCGACCGGTCCGGGCGCATCGAAGCGCTGATCGCTCTGGCAGAGGGCTACCGCGAGGTCCCGAAGCGGATCGCCTTGCGACCGTTTCCCGAGCAGAACAAGGTGCCGGCCTGTGAGTCGCAGGCCTACGTCTTCGCCGAGCCCCGGCCCGATGGCAGCCTCGACTACCACTTCGCGGTGGAGAATCCACAGGGGATCTCCGCCAAGGCGATGGCGGCGATTCTCGGCCGCACACTTTCCGGAAAGGGCCTCGAAGCGGTGACCCGCGTACCGGTCGAAATCGTCGAACAGCTCTTCGGCCGGGAGCTCTCGATGGGCAAGTCACTCGGTCTCTCCGGCATGCTGCTCGGCGTGCAGCGCGAAGCCCGAGACCGGATGGCCGCAATGAAGGCGGCAACGGCGCACATATGACGAATGCAGCTGAAGGTCATCTCCCCAAGGAGGATGCGATGAAGCTCTCTCGGTGGCAGAGCGCGCGAACGAAGGCATCGACTGCAACGAACCCCGGGAGCGCAACGCTCACGGCGCTCGCCACGGTCACGGCGATGGTTTTGCTGAATGCCGCGGGCGCAGGGGCTGCGGAGCCGCAGCCCGCGGCGAGCGCGCAGGCGCAGGCGCGCGCTGCCCTCGACCGCGGCGATCTCGACGGGGCGCGCCCGGGTCTCTCGGCCGCCGCGGCGGAAGCCCTCTTCGAGCTCGCTCTCGCCGAGCGCGGCGAGCCACGGGCCGCCGACCTCGCCCGCGCCGGAGCGCTCGCGCCCGAAGGGCACTGGCTGCGCCCCGCGGCCGCCGGACTGATTCTGCTCGATACCGACAAGGCCGCCGAAGCGACAGCGAAGCTGCGCGAGGCCGTGGCGGCCAAGGGCACCGACAAGCGGCTGCACAAGCTCCTCGGCGACGCGCTGCGCGCCCAGGACGACACGGCCGGTGCCATGGCGGCCTACGCCGCTGCGGTGGCGCTCGATCCGGCCTACTCCGCGGCGCTGCTCGCGGGGGGCGATCTCAAACGCGCGGCGGGCGACTTCGCCGCCGCCTACAACGCCTACAATCACGCCCTCGACGACCAGGGTCGCCCGGTGACGGCGCGCCTGGGGCGCGCCGCCGCACGGCTCTTCATGGGCGACAAAGATGGCGCCCTGGTCGACCTCGCCCAGGCGGTCGAGGCCTCGGCGCCCGGCTCGGAGCGCTATCGGGCGCTGATGGCGATCGTCTACACCCACACCTATCTGCGCCAGCTGCCGCAAGGGCTCGACCGGGCCGAGCAGGCGCTCGCGATGTGGCAGGGCCTCGGGCGGGCCGACATGGCGGCAGCCGTCTGCAACGCGGTCGGCCGTGTCCTGCTCGAGACCGGGAGCCCCGGGCCGGCTCTCGAGTGGTACGACCGCGGCTGGCAGATCGTTCAGGGTTCGACGATGAAGCTTGAAGAGCGGGTCATCTGGCACGTCCGGCAGTTGCACGGCGCCTCCCGGGTGGCCGCCCAACGCCGGGAGGTCCGCAAGGCGCAGACGCTCGCCGACGAAGCGAAGATCCTGATGGACGGGGACGCCGCGAACCTCGAGCACTACAACTGGATCTACCCCTACCTGCTGGGCTACCTGCACTATCAGGACAAGCGCTACGAGGAGGCGATCGAGCAGTTGATGAAGTCGGAAACCGATCGCCCCTACATTCAGTACCTCATCGCTGACTCGCACGCCCGGTTGCGGGAGCGCCAGAACGCCAGGCTCTGGTATGAGAAGGCGCTCGCCAGTGCTTCGGGGCTCGACGCCGAGTCGGTGATCGTGCGCCCGCTGGCGGCCGCCTGGCTGGCCAAGAACCCCGCCGGCTCCTGAAGCCGCAGGAGGGTCGATTGGCGGAGCGAGCGGGAGAGGGCAGGGGGACCGGCGAAGGCGGCGTCCAGGGAGGCGGCCCGGCAGACCGCGGCGGTGGCACGCTCGCCGTCGCTTCAGGCATCTTCAGCAGCCGCCTCGCGGGCCTCCTGCGGACCAGCGCCCTGGGTGCCTTTTTCGGCGTCGGGCCGCACGCCGACGTTTTCAGCGCCGCCCTGCGGCTGCCGAATCTGCTGCAGAACCTGCTCGGCGAGCAGACCCTCTCGGCGGCGTTCATCCCGGTGTACTCCCGGCTCCTGGCCGCCGGCAGGCGCGAAGAGGCCGGCCGGCTCGCCGGCGCGGTCTTCTCCCTGCTGGTGACGGTGGCGGGTGCAGCGGCGGCCCTCGGGGTGCTCTTCGCCCGGCCGATCGTCGGGCTGCTGGCCGCCGGCTTTCTGCGCGACCGCGAGCTCATCGCGCTCGGCGAGGCCAGCGTCGATCGTTACGAGCTCGCGGTCGCCGCCGTGCGCTGGATCTTCCCGATGACGGCGCTGCTGGTGCTTTCGGCCTGGGCCCTCGGCGTGCGCAACAGTCACGGCAAGTTCTTTCTCTCCTATTTCTCGCCGGTGTTCTGGAACGCCTCGATCGTCGGAGCTGTGGCCTGGGTCGCCTACGGTCGAGGAGCGACAGCCTCGGATCGCCTCCTCGAAGCGGCCTGCATCGGGGCCTTCCTCGGTGGCGGAATCCAGTTTCTGATTCAACTGCCTGGATTGCGCGGCGATCTGGCGGGCTTTCGGCTCTCCCTCGACCTGCGGCCGAAAGCCGTGAAGGAGGTTCTCGCGGCCCTCGGGCCGACTCTGGCTGGACGAGGCGTCGTGCAGCTCTCGTCGTACCTCGATCAGCTCCTGGCCTCCCTCCTCGCGGCCGGGGCGGTCGCAGCGCTCTTCTACGCCCAGACGCTCTATCTGCTCCCGGTCAGCCTCTTCGGGATGTCGGTGGCTGCGGCGGCGCTCCCCAGGCTGGCGCGCAGCGGCGCTGGCTCCAGTGGCTCTGCTGGCGCCAGCGCCTCCGAGGCCGCGCTCTCGACCGGGACGGCGAGGGCTCTCGAGACCGCGGCTTTTTTGAACCTTCCGAGCTTTCTGGCGTATCTTTTGCTGGGACTTCCGATCGTGGAAGGGGTTTTCCAGCTTTTTGGAAAGGGATTCGGTGCCGCCGAAAGCCGGCTCGTCTATCTCGTGCTCGCCGCTTACTCGATCGGCCTGCCGGCGTCGACTTCGTCGCGCGTTCTGCAGGCCGGTTTCTATGCCCGCGGCGACGCCCGGACGCCGGCGAGGATCGCCGTCCTGCGGGTGGCGATGAGCCTCGCAGTCGGACTGCCGGCGATGTTCTGGCTCGACCGCCTGCGGCTCGGCGACGTGGCGATCCTCGGTGCTCCCGGCAGCACCCTGCGGCTCGGCGCGGTCGGTCTCGGCCTCGCGGCGACGGCGGCTGCCTGGCTCGAGCTCGGGGCGTTGCGCCGCGCCGCCCGGGTGCAGCTTCCGAGCCTGGTCTGGCCCGCTGCGGCATTTCGCCGCTTCACGTTCTACTCCCTGGGCGCGGCCGTGCCGCTGACCCTGGCCTATCTCGCCGCCGCCGACGGGCTCGTGCATCCGACGCTTCTGGCGGCGGCCCTGTGTTCCCTCTTCGGAGTCGGGTACCTGGGAATCGCCGCGGCGTTCGGGGAGGCGCCGGCCCGGGCCTGGCTCGGCCGGCTGCGCGGGAGGCCGCGATGAGGCCCCAGGCGAGGATGCGGCCGGCGATCGGCCGGGCCGCCCTGCAGATCGCGGTTCTCCTCGCCTGTGCTCTCGCCGCCGGCGGCTGCGCCTCGCGCGGCCTGGGAGCGCGGATGCAGGACGAGCTCCAGCAGCAGATCCGGGCGCGCGGCGTCGATCCGGCGCAGGTGGTGATTCCGTTTACCGCCACCGACGAGATGCGGCGCTGGCTGGCGGCCGAGGTTCCGACCTCCACCCGCCGCGAGACGCAGCTCAACTGGCTCCTGCAGGCGCTCCTGAACCGGACGACGGCACCACTCACTTACGTCGCCGGCCACACCGGCACGGCACCGCAGGTTTTCGAGGATGGCACCGCGAACTGTCTTGGGTTCTCGCAGCTCTTCGTGGCGCTCGCCCGGGAGCTCGGCCTCCCGGTCTATCTTCTGCGCGTCTCCGACCTGCAGAGTTTCGAGCGCGAGGGCGACCTCATCGTCGCCTCGGCCCACATCACCGCGGCCTTCGGAACGCCCGACCGCCGGCGGATCCTGGATTTTGCCCAACGCCCGGTCCGCGCCTACCGCTGGGTGGAGGAGATCGGGGACCTGACCGCGGTGGCGCTCTACTACTCGAACCGCGGCGCGGAGGAGTTGCGCGACGGCAACACCGCCGAGGGTCTCGAGCTGCTGCGCATGGCGGTACGGCTCGATCCGGAGCTCGCCGAAGCGTGGATCAACCTGGGCGTGGCGGAACGCCGCACGGGCGATCTGGTCGAGGCGGAGGCCGCCTATCGCAAGGCGCTGGAAGTGGACCCCTCGACGCTCACCGCCTACCAGAATCTCTCCGCGCTCCTGCGGCTGGTGGGGCGGGATGCCGAGGCCGAAGAGCTGCTCGCGCTCGTCGACCAGTCCCGGAACCGCAATCCGTTCAGTTACCTCGCCCTGGGTGACCTTTCGCTGCGCCTCGGGCGCCTCGACGAAGCCGGCCGGTTCTATCGCCGCGCCGTGCGCCTCGATCCGACGCAGGCCGAGAGCCAGGCGGCGCTGGGGCACTGGGCGCTCGCCGCGGGCAAGCCCCGCGAGGCGCAGCGCGCCCTGCGCAAGGCGCAGCAGATCGATCCGAAGAACGCCCGGGTCGACGATCTCGCCCGCCGGCTGCAGGGCTGATTCGCCTCGGCAGAACCCCACGCGACGGCGTTCAGCCGTCTTCCGCCCGCCGCTCGACGGGTTCCGGCAAGGGCTCCCAGAGCCCTCGTCGCCGCCACTGCCGGAGCACCTCGTAGAGCGCGATCCCGACGCAGGTCGAGAGGTTGAGCGACCGCATCCCGCGGTCGGCCATGGGCAGCCGAAGCAGTCGATTCGCGAAGCGCGCGCGGAGCTCGGACGGCAGCCCGCGACTCTCGCCACCGAAGACCAATGTAACCGGCGAAGGGTATTCGACGTCCCAATAATCGATGCCCGCTTCCGCAGAGAAGAAAAAGGGCTCGCCGAGCTGGGGAAGGGCGCTCTCGAAAGTCGGCCAGGAGTCCCATCGCCGGACCGCGACGCGCTCCCAGTAGTCGAGACCTGCGCGTCTCACCTCACGCTCGGCGAGCGAGAAGCCGAGGGGCTCGACGAGGTGGAGCTGGGCGCCGGCGGCGAGGCAGGTGCGGCCCGCGTTGCCGGTGTTCCAGTGAATCTCGGGCGCGACGAGCGCCACATGAAGGCGGGGCATGAAACCTCCGTTCCCGGCAGTCGTAGTGAGCAACAGAAGGATCTTACGGGGAGATGACAATGGGCAAGCCGATGAAAATCGTGGTCGGATCGCTGGCGGTCGGAGTGGCGGCGGTCGGGCTCTTTCTCTACAGCCGCAACGCATCGGCGAAGCAGGAGGGCCTGAAGACGGTCGAGATCACCCGCGGCACCATCATCGACAAGGCGCTTGCGGTCGGCCAGGTCGTTCCGGACCAGGAGATCCAGGTCAAGTCGCAGATCTCGGGGCTCGTCGACGAGTGTTTCGTCGAAGTCGGCGACCGCGTCGAGATCGGCCAGCCGCTGTTCTCGGTCAGCCCGGATCCGACGCCGCTCGAGCTCGCCGACGCTGAGCGCCGGGTTCAGCTCTCCCAGGTCGGCTACGACCGGGCGCAGCAGGACCTCGAGCGCACGCAGTCGCTGTGGAGCGGCGGCATCCTGGCGCGCGACGCCTTCGACGCTCGCCAGAAGGACTTCGACCAGGCCCGGATCTCGCTCGAGCAGGAGAAGGACAAGCTGGCGCTCCTCAAGGAGGGGCGGATCGTGCGCAAGGTGAACGGCGTCGACTCGGTGATCCGGGCCTCGGCCGCCGGCACGGTCCTCGAGCGCAAGGTGAATCCCGGCGATCCGGTCGTGCCGATCACCTCGTTCCAGGAGGGCACGGTGCTGATGACCCTCGCCGACATGCGGACGCTCGAGTTCAAGGGCACCGTCGACGAGATCGACGTCGGCAAGCTCCACGAAGGGATGGAGGTCCGCATCCAGATCGGCGCGCTGCCGGGGAGCTCGGTACCCGCGAAGCTGACCCGCATCGCGCCCAAGGCGCGCGAGAAGGAAGGCGCCACGATCTTCGACGTCGAGGCCGAGATCGACACCGCGAAGTCGACGGTGACCCTGCGCGCCGGCTACTCGGCGAACGCCGACGTGATCATCCAGGAGAAGGAGGGTGTGCTGCTCGTGCCCGAGCGCCTGGTGACGATGGCGAAGGACAAGGCTTCGGTCGAGGTGCCCGGAGCGACTCCGGAGGACGAGCCGGTCAAGAAGGAGATCCAGGTCGGTCTCTCCGACGGTCTCAACCTCGAGGTCGTCGCCGGCCTCGCCGAGGGCGACAAGGTCATCCAGCGTCCGGCCAAGGAAGTCGAGTAGCACCATGTACCTGCGCAACTATCTGCGGCAGTTCCTGCGGGACGTCCGCGCGCAGAAGCTGCGGCTCTTTCTGACCGTCTTCGGCCTCGTCTGGGGCACGGCGGCGGTGACTCTGATGCTGGCTTTCGGCGAAGGGCTGCACCGCCAGGTCCTGGTCTCGCAGAAGGGTCTGGGCGACGCCATCGTGATCGCCTGGCCCTCGCGCACCAGCAAGCCGTGGCAGGGTCTGCCCCGCGGGCGCGCGATCCAGCTCACCGACGAAGACGTTGTCCTGCTGCGCAACGAAGTCGAAGGGCTGCGGAGCATCAGCGAGGAGTACGCCCAGGACGGCGCCCGCATCACCTATGGCAAGAAGGCGCTGTCGGTCGATGTGTCGGGCTCGAACGTCGAGTTCGGCGCCATGCGGTCGATGAACCCGCAGGAGGGCGGCCGCTTCCTGAACCAGCTCGACCTCGATGAACGCCGGCGCGTGGTCTTCATCGGCGACCAGTTGAGCGTCGACCTGTTCGGCAAAGACGTCGACCCGGTGGGCGAACAGGTGCGCATCGACGGCTCGCCGTTCACCGTCGTCGGCGTCATGGTGGCGAAGTCGCAGGACTCCTCGTACGGCGGCCGGGACAAGGACAAGGCGATGATCCCGTCGACGACTTTCCGGGCGATGTACGGTTCGACGTACATCGAGAACCTGATCTTCCAGCCTCAGGACGTGCAGAAGGTGGAGGCGGTCAAGAAGGCGGTCATCGCGACGGCGGCGAACAAGCACCGCTTCGATCCCACCGACGAAGAGGCGATTCAGATGTGGGACACGACGGAGGGGACGAAGTTCCTCGACACCTTCTTCCTCGCCTTCCGCAGCTTCCTGGGTATCGTCGGCGCGCTGACGCTGGTCGTCGGAGGCATCGGCGTGAGCAACATCATGAACGTCGTGGTCGAGGAGCGCACCAAGGAGATCGGCATCAAGATGGCGCTCGGCGCCAAACGGCGCTACGTCATCGGCCAGTTCCTCTTCGAGACCCTGCTGATCACCATCGTCGGGGGGATCGCCGGATTCCTGATCTCGTGGGCCGTCTGCGCGGCCTTCCCGAGCCTCGGCTTCCAGGATTTCGTCGGCGATCCGCAGATCTCCTTCCAGGTCGCCGCGATCACGACCGCAATCCTGGGCGCGATCGGTCTCCTGGCGGGCTACTTTCCCGCGCGGACCGCCGCCAATCTGCGGCCGGTCGAAGCGTTGAGGATGTGACGATGTGGAACCTGCCGCTCATTCTCAAGCTCTTCCGGCGGACGGCCGGAATCAACCGCAAGCGCATGGTCATGACGGTGGCCGCCATCGCCTGGGGAACGCTTTCGATCGTGCTCCTGCTCTCGTTCGGCGAAGGCCTGAAGCACAACCTCACCAAAGGCAGTCGCGGTCTCGGCGAAGGCATCATCGTGATCTGGCCCGGGGCGACCTCGAAGGCCTTCGCCGGCTTCCCGCAGGGGCGGAATCTGCGCTTCCTGCCGGAGGACGCGGACCTCCTCGAAGCCAACATACCGGAGCTCGAGCTCACCTCCGCCGAGATGCGACGGTGGGGGAACACGGTCACCTACGAGCGCGTCACGCTCACCAAGCCGGTCGTCGGCGTGGAGCCGGCTTACGGCGAGCTGCGCAACCAGATCCCGCAGACCGGCGGCCGGTTCATCAACGACCGCGACGAAGAGCTCAAGCGGCGGGTGGTCTTCCTCGGCAACGACCTCAAGGACGAGCTCTTCGCCGACAAGGACGCGATCGGCGAGACGGTCTTCATCAACCAGGTGCCGTTCACCGTCGTCGGCATCATGCAGAAGAAGATCCAGATGGGCACCTATGGCGGGCCGGACGCCAACAACGCGGTCGTCCCCCTGTCGACCTTCCGGGCGCTCTTCGGGCGGCGCTACGTCTCCGACCTCGTGGTGCGGGCGGCCGACCCGGCGGCGAACGAGGCGGTGAAGAAGCGCCTCTACGAGATCCTCGGCGCCAAGTACCGCTTCGACCCGACCGACGAGCGCGCGCTCGCCATGTGGGACACCGTCGAGTCGCAGAAGATCACCGCCAACATCGGCATCGGCATCGAGATCTTCCTCGGCATCATCGGCGCGCTGACGCTGCTCATCGGCGGCATCGGCGTCGCCAACATCATGTACGCCGTGGTCAAGCACCGCACGAAGGAGATCGGCGTCCAGATGGCCCTCGGGGCGCGGCGCTCCTACGTCATCGGACCGCTGGTCGTCGAGTCGTTGTCGCTCACCGCGATGGGCGGGGCGATCGGCATCGTGGTCGGCGTCGGCCTGGTGCAGCTCCTGGCGTTCGTTCAGTCGAAGGCCAATAGCGACGCGCTCGAGTTCATGGGCGCCCCGACCTTCTCGCTCACGGTCGCTTTCACGACGGTTTCTCTCCTCGGCATCATCGGATTTCTTGCCGGGTTCTTCCCTTCCCGCCGCGCGGTCACCATCCAGCCTGCGGCCGCGCTGCGTTACGAGTGAGGTAACGGCTCATGAACTTGTTCGTCGGACGCAATAGTAAGAAGATCGCGGCCGTGGAGACCATTCCTGCGATCATCGAGATGCGCGATCTGCGCAAGGTCTACGACACCGGCGCGGTCAAGGTCGAGGCGTTGAAGGGGATCGACCTCAAGGTCGAGCCGGGCGAGTTCGTCGCCATCGTCGGCCCGTCGGGCTCGGGCAAGTCGACCCTGCTGAACATCGTCGGCTGCCTCGACGTGCCGAGCGCCGGTTCCTACCGCCTCGATGGCGAGGAGGTGGCCGACCTCGACGTCGACGAGCTCGCCGACATCCGCAACCGCAAGGTCGGCTTCGTCTTCCAGAGCTTCAACCTGCTGCCGCAGATCACCGCCTACGAGAACGTCGAGCTGCCGCTGCTCTTCCACGGCACGGGAGCGCGCGACCGGAAGGCGCGCGTCGAGCTCCTCTTCGAGCAGGTGGGCCTCGCCGACCGCATGCATCATCGCCCGACCGAGCTCTCGGGCGGCCAGATGCAGCGCGTCGCCATCGCCCGCGCCCTGGCCTGCGAGCCGGCGCTGGTGCTCGCCGACGAGCCGACCGGCAACCTCGACTCCTCCTCCGGCAAAGACATCATGTCGCTCTTCGAGGACCTCGCCGCCAAGGGCCACACCCTCGTCCTCATCACCCACGACAACGCCCTGGCGAAGCGCACCCGGCGCATCGTGCAGATCCAGGACGGCCGCATCGTCGAGGACCGCCCGACCGAAGCCGCCGCCTGAGCGTCGGATATTCTCTTCCGCGGGGCGCCTGCCCCTGAGAGGAGCGTGCCGATGTTCATTCCAATACCTGCGAGGCGCGGCAGGCTCGGCGGCTGTGCCCGCTGCCCCGTGCCGGAGCTCGCTGTGCTCGTTCTGGCCATCGCGATCTCGGGGTGTGCCAGCAATCCGGCGACCGGCAAGTCGCAGCTCAATTTCTATTCCGAGGCCCGGGAGATCGAGATGGGCCGCGAGGCCGATCGCGAGATCTCCGCCCAGATGGGGGTCGTGGACGACCCGGTGCTCCAGGCCTACGTCAGCGAGGTCGGTCTGCGCCTCGCTGCGAAGTCGGAGCGGCCGCACCTGCCCTGGGCCTTCAAGGTCATGGACGATCCAGCGGTGAACGCCTTCGCTCTCCCGGGAGGCTTCATCTACGTCACACGCGGCATTCTCGGCCACCTTTCCTCCGAGGCCGAGTTGGCCGGCGTGCTCGGCCACGAAATCGGACATGTCACGGCGCAGCACAGCGTGAATCAGATGAGCAAGCAGCAACTCGCGCAGGGTGGGCTTCTCCTCGGCATGATCGTCGCGCCGGAGGTGGCGCAGGCGGCCGATCTCGCGACCGTGGGGCTCGGCGCGCTCTTCCTCAAGTACGGCCGGGACGACGAGCGGCAGGCGGACGACCTCGGGCTGCGCTACATGTCGGGTACCGGCTTCGAAGTTCGCGAGCTGCCCAAGGTCTTCGCCCTGCTCGGCAAGGTCGGCGCAGCGGAGGGTGGCGGCCGGGTGCCCAACTGGCTCTCGTCCCACCCGGATCCCGGCGACCGCGAGGCACGGTCCATGGCGCTGATCGCCGAGCGCGCCTATCCGAGCGGCGAGGTTGCCGGACAGTCCTACCTGCAGCGCATGGACGGACTGCCGTTCGGACCCGACCCGCGCCTCGGTTTCTTCGAGCAGGGTGTCTTCTATCACCCGCAGCTCGCCTTCGAGGTCCGCCTCCCGGAGGGCTGGAAGAGCGCCAACGAGAGCTCGCGCATCGTGGCGCTGCATCCGGACAAGATCGCCATGGTCGAACTGCGGGTGGCCGAGGGGGCGACCGCCGCGGAGGCAGCCGGGAGCTTCGCCGCGAAGCAGGGGATCGCGGTCACCGCACGCGACAGTGCGCGCCCACACGGGCTGACCGCGGAGCGCATCGACTTCGCCGTCACCCGTTCGCAGGGCGGATCCCTGCCGGGCCGCGCGCACTTCGTCGAGCTCGGCGGCAAGGTCTTCGCGCTCTACGGCCTGGCGGTTGCCGAGCGCTGGCCGGAAGTCGCCGGCGC
>JAGPDF010000031.1 GCA_018057705.1 Thermoanaerobaculia bacterium
TCCACCACATGACGCACGAACTTCATCGAGTGCGCCCGCTCCTCGTCCGCCTGCCGATAGAAAAACGCCGCCAACCGCGGCAGATTCTCCGCATCGAAATGCGCCGCGATCGCGATGTACTGCATCGAAGCATGCATCTCGTTGCCCACCTGGGCGTTCAGCGCCTTCAACAACTGGTCACTGCCCAACCGCTTCGGGGCGAGATCGAGCTTCTTGGGTGCCTTCTTGGCCATAGGTGCCTCCTTTGCAGGGGCTATTGTATCGGGAGGGGGGAAAGGGACAGTCTGCGGGGTTGGGAATCGGGCTGGAGTACCCGGGCGGAGCGGCTCTGAACGGAGGGCATCCGGCAGTACCCTCGATAGTCGAAGTAAAGAGTTGCGCCACTGCATTTGGCATCTGATGCCAAGTTGGTTGTCGCCCTGCGCACCAGCGTGGCATCTATCCGCTGCCGCTTTGTTCGACTTCTGGGGCCAGTTCATCTCGAGAACCGCCTCCAGTCAGCGGGGGCTGAGAATTGGCACATCGGCAACTCCACTTCACCCAAGGCCCTGAAGCTGGAACACCCCTTGCTCTCTCCGGAATCGATGCTCTCTCGGTTCTGGGTCGGGAATGGAAGCGGGGGACAGGTCTGTCCAGCTCGTTGAGATCCTTCGCCACTCTTGCCTGTTTCGTTGTTCAGAGTCTGCTCTGGGCTGGCGCAGCCCTGGCTCAGTCGATTTTCGTTGTCCAGACCTCGCCTCCAGTTGAAGGGATGGCGATCTTCATCGACGGATCGTTCGCCGGCCGGACGGATGAAGACGGCCAGTTGGCGGTGTCTGGGGTCGGCATCGGCACCCACCGCGTCCGCGCCGAGGACGCGAGCGGCAGCGTCGGCGAGGGGGACTTCGACTTCGCGGATGACGTGAACCTGGTGCTGGTGCCGGTCCAGGGCGTCGGCCGCCTTGGCTCGACTCCGAAAGAGGTTCCCCGAGCGCGAAGGGAGATCGACTTCAAGATCGACACCAATGTGCCCCAGGCGCGCGTCCTGGTGGACGGCAGGCACGTGGGAACGACCAGTGCCCAGGACGGGAATCTCGTCCTGAGGCTGGTCGACGGCGCGAGCCTTGACATTTCGATTCAGCGCGACGGCTTCGTGGCGGAGACCCGGCGCGTGCAGGTGGCCGAGGTGCCCAACTTCGCGCAGTTTCGTCTTCGGACGAGCGGACCGGCAACACCGGCTTCCGGCCAGGAGCTCTCGAAGAAGGGGAGGAACCAGCTCCCGGCGATCTTCATAGCGCTGGTCGCGGTAGCTGTCCTCGCAGCCGCTGGCGCCCTCATCTACACGATGTGGACGAAGAGAACCGAAGTGGAGTCCGACCCGGCTTCGGAGGCGACCTCGTCGGGCACACCAGTCTCCTTCGATCGCTATCGCGTGCAGGGAGTACTCGGACAGGGGGGCGTCGCGACGATCTATCGCGCGATCGACGCGACGGATGGGAGCGCCGTCGCGCTCAAGGTCCTCGATCCAAAGTGGATGGCAGATCCAGAGATGGTGCAGAAGTTCCTCGCAGAGGCTTCGGCCCTCGAAGCCCTCCACAGGCTCGATCAGAGCGCCCCGATCGTGCGAATGCATCGGAGTGGGCGGGAAGGCGACCGCATCAACGGCTGCCCCTTCATTGCCCTCGAACTCCTGGAGGGCGAGACAATCGAGCAGCGCCTGCGCCGCGCAGGGCCGTTCTCGGAGCTCGAGTCGGCCGGCATAGGAGCCCAGGTGGCGCGGGCTCTGTCTCTCGTCCACCGGGCTGGCATCGTGCACCGTGACTTGACGCCCGACAATATCTTTCTCGTTCCCGGGGAGGTCCGGATCGGCAGTCGGGTGGTGCGAGGCGCACCCCGGGTGGTGGTCATCGACTTCGGCGTCGCGCGACAGGAGTTTCTCTCGCGGGTCACCATGGACGGCTCGATCGCCGGCAAGCCGCCGTATATGTCGCCAGAGCAGTGCAGTGGCGCCCGGATCGACTTTCGGAGCGATCTCTACGCGCTCGGGATCCTCTTGTACGCGATGGCCACCGGTCGCCCGCCGTTCGACGGCAAGAACCCATTCGAGGTGATGCGGGCGCACCAGCACAGCCCGGTCCCAGCCTTGTCTGGGAACTACTCCGTCGAGCTCCGAAACCTCGTTGCCCACCTGCTCGAGAAAGACCCAACGGAGCGGCCAGGAGCAGCGGATCTGGTGGCCGCCCGGCTCGAGAGCCGGTTCGAAGAACTCTGGCGCGTCCCCGTGCCTTCATGAAGCCCAAGCGTGCCTTCCAGGGAGGATGAAATGAAACGCCCAATCGTAGCCGTCTTCGCCGCAGTCCTTCTCGCCGCTTGCCTCGCTTCTGAGGGCCTGGCCCAGCTCCGGCCCAAGATTCGCGAGATCCGCGAAGCCTCTCGCGCCTATGTCAACGAGGTCGTCGAACTCGATGGCTACGTTACCCAGCTGAGCGAGAACGAAGCGACGTCGACCCGGTTCTTCCTGCTCAAGGACGACTGGGGCGGCATCATCCGGGTGCGCACCAGTCGAGAGTATCCAGTCGTCGGTCAGCGCTACAAAGTCACTGGGGCAATTGGCGAAGATACCCGGCTCAGGGACATCTTCCTCGCCGAAGAGAGCCGAATTTCGCTCGACGAGAGCTCCGCACTCGGTGGGCTGGCCCCTCACGGTGCAGCAGGTAGTGCTGACTCCGCCATCAGCACCAGTCCGAGCGCGGTCATCCCCGGAGAATCGGCTGTCGTGGACGAGGAGCCCGCACCGGCTCCCTGGTACGAAAGCACCCCGATGCTGATTGCCATCGTCGTTCTCGGACTTCTCCTTGCGGGGCTGCTCTTCGCACTCGCCCTCACGCTGGGCCGCAAGAAGCAGGCTCGACCGCGTACGGGCGACTTCAACCTTGCCGCCGCCGTTCATTCCGAAGCGCTCCCGGTGCCACAGCAGGTCATCGAAGGGCGCACGATCAAGATGCATGCCCCGCCGCCGGGAACCCTCAAGCTGCTTCCCGGCTGGCTGGAGGTCACCTCGGGCGACGAGGCGGTGCGAGAAATCCGTTTCTATCGCTTGAAGGGCGACGTCCGGCCGGAGATGACGTTTGGTCGCGCTACCGGCCGACCCTACGCTCATATTCAGCTGAAGCCGATGACCGTCTCGTCTAGGCAGGCCTCGATCTCATTCGACGGCGGAGCGCCGCAACTCATGAACCTCGCCTCTTCGGACAGCAACGCTACGCGCCTCAACGGACGCGAGCTGGGATTGAACGAAAGCGCGCCGCTAACCGAGGGCGATCGAATCGAAATGGGCGAAGTCAAGTTCCTGTATCACGCGAACTAGGGCCCGCCTTCGTGCGAACACGTATTGCCGCCTTCTCGGCGCAGGGAAGGCGTACTCGGAACGAGGACGCGGTCTTCGTGAGTCCGCTCCCGCGAAGAGGGTCGGCGCTTGCGGTGGCCGACGGCATGGGGGGGCACCGCGCCGGTGATGTCGCCAGCCGGGAGGCGACGGAGGCGTTCTCGCGCGCCGTGAAGTCGAGCCCCAAAGGGGAGACTCCCGAGGCTCGGCTCCGGCGGTCGTTTCGCGCCGCGGCAGTCGGGGTGGCCGCCGCCGCGGCGCGCGACAGCGGTAGTGGTGACATGGGAACTACGCTCGTCGCTGCGCTCTTCGATGGCGGCGAGGTCTGGGTGGCGCATGCCGGCGACTCGCAGGCGGTGCTCGTCTGTGGCGACGAGGTGCATGTTCTGACACGCCCTCACACCCACGTCGAAGAGCAGCTCGCGCGGGGGGAGATTTCCGAGACCCAGGCGCTGGCGAGCCCGTTTCGGCATGCAGTGGTCCGGGCTCTCGGCAAGGAACCCGTCGAGCCCGATATCGAGCGCGTCGACGAGAGCCTATGGGGTATGCCCCCAGGGGCGGTGTTGCTACTCGCGTCGGACGGCGTGATGAACCATGTTGGGCAGCCGGAGGTCATCGAGCTCTTGATGGGTGGCGCCGACCTCGACGCCGGCGTGAGGGCGATGGTCCTCCGCGCGATCGAGAACGGCAGTGACGACAATGCAACAGCCGCTGCCCTCGAGTTCGGGCGATTCCCGCGTCGCCGAGGCGCTCTCGCTGTGAGAGCGGCTGCGGTCCTCGGAGCTGTCGTTCTGGCGGTGGCCTTGGCGGCGGCCATTTTTGTCCTGCGGCGGGTCCCGGCCGGGCTATCGGCAGCGCCCTTGGGCGGAGATCGGACATCGCTTCAGGCTCAGGCAACTTCTGCGCCGGAAGCGACTACTGCGATTGGGACCGACCGACCCTCCGGTATGGGGCAGCTAGCGCTGGAACGCGAACAGTCGGAGCGCGAATTCAACGAGAAGCGAAAGAAGATCGATGCCGAGACCGCGGAGGAGGCGAGGCGCAACCAGGAGCGCTTCGCTCGAGAAGCGGCGGCGGCGAAGGCGGCTGAGGATCGAAAGGCGGAGGCGGCGAGGATCGCTGCGCTTCCGAAGCGAAAGATCCCCAGCCTGGCCGTGGCGCCGCGCGTAACGGCTATGGAGAGCCCCGGGAACGCGGCTGGGGCCAGCGTCGAGCCAGGCGCGGCAGCAATGCGAGTCCACGCGACGCGAAAGACGAAGGGCACGCTCAAGATCCTCCCGCCGAGGAGCCCCGGCGATCCGCTCGGTGGCACAGTCAGAATCAAGTTCAACGTGAGCGCCAGCGGCGAAGTCCAGGACGCGAGGATAGTGCAGTCCCCGAGCCTGAAGCCCGAGTTGCGGAAGCGCTTGGAAGGCACTGCAAAGGATCTCGCGTTCATTCCGGCTAGCGACGTTGGCCTGGGCGACTCCGCGCACATCAAGCCGGTCCCTGTCGACGATGAGGTCACCCTCGACCTCGCCTGGGAATACTGGTCTCGCAATTGATCAGTCGGATACTCGTCGCCCTCGTCGGCATCGTCTTCGCGTTGGTCTCTCAAGGCCAGCCTCTCAACGCCCAAACGGTGGTCGCGGTCGCCGGTTCCACGGTCACGCTGTCCATGGGCTCCAAGCAGGGTGTCGTCATCGGGCAGACCGGCAAGCTCTGCGCCGCTGAAGAGGTCTCGGGCAAACAGTACGAGGTCTGCGCTGCGCGGTTCGAGGTTACCGCTGTCCGCGATGCGACCGCGACGGCGCAGATATCCGGCGGGAACGCGGCGATGGTCGGGAGCGGCCATCGGGCCGTCTTCAACGTACCGCTTGCCCCCCCACCTGTTCAGCCGGCCAAACCTCCTTCACAGAAGACGCAGGCAGCTGCGAGTGCCGCGGCCCCGGCACCGGGACCCATGAGTCCGCTCGCCTTGCTGGAAGCCGCCGACAGAGCTTTCGACGCCGGCCGTTTCCGCGACGCGATCGGGTTCTACGATCGCTTGCTCGTCGTTCGCCCGACCGACCGCTACGCGGCCCAGCGCCGTTCCGAAGCCCAGGCCGAGATCGAGCGCGAGTCGGCCGCCGCGCGTGATCGCGAAGAGGAGGCCAGGCGGGCGGCTGAAAGGGAGCTCACGCGACAGCGGGACGCTGAGGAACTTGCCTACCTGACTGGGGCGCTGAAGCGCGCCAAGGCATCCGGGAGCCTCGAGAGCATCCGTGACTATGCGCGGCAGATTCTAGCTTTGGATCCCCTCAATCCGGATGCCGACGGAGTTCGCTCCGGTGATCGCCAGGCTGCAGCGGTTTCAGCCAAGTCGAGTGCCGAGGCCGGTGACGTCGCGGCTTTCGATCGCGCGAGGAACGTCTACGAGAAGGAGTGGCCCGGAGACCCGCAATTCAACAAGCTCCTGGCAGAGTTGGAGAGAGGTTTCTCGGAGACACTTGGGGGACGGACAGTCTTGCCCTGGGTACATGTGCCGGCTGGGGCGTACATCATGGGTTGCGCCAGCGTGAAGAGTGCTTGTCATGGTTGCGTCGGTACGGAGAGTGAATGCCGGCCCGACGAGCAGCCCGCCCACCCGGTTACGATCTCCAACGGCTTCTACCTGTCAGCGACCGAGACAACGGTGGGTCAGTACAGAACTTTCAGCGTGGCAAAGCGAAAGCCGATGCCGCCCAAGCCCAAGTTTGGCCAGACCGACGATCACCCGGTGGTGAACATCAGCTGGTTCGAGGCCCGTGAGTATTGCGCCTGGCTCGGCGGGCGCCTTCCGACGGAGGCGGAGTGGGAGTACGCCGCGCGAGGCGGATTGAAGACGGGGCGCTATGCATGGGGGGATTCGATTCGACGGAAAGACGCCAACTATGGGGCCGACGTTTGTTGTTCCGGGGTTGCGGCTGAGGAAGATCGCTGGACCAATACATCCCCGGTCGGGAGCTTTGGCGCGAACGGATTCGGGCTCCACGACATGGCCGGAAACGTCGGCGAATGGGTCGCCGATTGGTACGGGGACTACAGTCGGGTAGCGGAAGCGGACCCGAAGGGCCCCGCTGCGGGTACGGTGCGAGTCCTGCGAGGTGGCTCCTGGACCGATACGCCTGTGGGCCTGCGGCTCACTCAGCGAAACTGGAATGAACCAGGCAGTCGATATCTCAACAACGGCTTTCGCTGCGCTCGGGGAGAGGCCCCGTGATGACTCTTGGCGCGAGGCAAGGTTGGATGGCGATCGGCATCGTCCTGGCGTTCGCGCCTTGTCCTGCAGGCGCTCAGACGGTGACGTCGATCGCCGGCTCGACGGTGACGATCTCCGCTGGCACGAAGCAGGGGGTCGCGAAGGGGATGACCGGCAAGTTGTGCGTGGACGAGATGGTCTCTGGCCAGAAGATGCCGGTGTGCGCGGCGACATTCGAGGTGGTCTCGGTAGCCGAGGGGAGCGCCACGGCGCGGATCACCGGGGGAGAAACTGCGGCGGTGACGGTTGGCCATCGAGTGACCTTAGAGCAGCCCCTAGATCCGGCAGCCGCGACCGCGGCGCCGGCCGCGAGGTTTGCCGCCGCGCCGGTGCCTTCGAAAGCCGCAACTGCGGAGGAGCTTCTCGCTGCGGGCAATCGCCTCTACGACGGGAAGGACTGGTCTGGCGCCGCGACGAGGTTTCGCGAGCTCGAGCGTCGCTTTCCGCAACATGCGGAGGCCGGCTACGCTGCGAAGCTCGCAGCGACCTGCGAGGAACGCGCCGCGGTAGTGCGCGCGGAAACGGAACAGGCAGCGCGCTCCGCGATCGCCAGCGCGGGCGCGGCGGAGATCGTCGCCAAAGCGCGCCGTCTCCTCGACGCCGGCCTCTGGGCGGAGGCGAAGTCCGAAGCTGAACGGGCCCTCGCCCTCGATCCTGCGAGCCGCGAGGCGACGGTACTGCGAGCCGAGGCGGAAAGTCACCTCGGCCCGCCGAAAGAGATTCAGGATAGGAGGACTGGCATTCGCTGGAAGCTGATTCCAGCGGGAGCGTTCACGATTGGCTGTACAGCGGGAGACCCGGACTGCTACCCGGACGAGATCCCTGCGCACGCAGTGACAATCTCTCGGCCCTATTACCTGGCGGCAAGTGAAACGACGGTTGGCCAGTACCGCCGTTTCGCGAACTCGGTGAGTGGGGTCACACCCACCCCGCCTGGGTTTTCTCAAGGCGAGGATCACCCTGTGGTGAAAGTGACGTGGGGCGACGCCGAGGCATTCTGCGGCTGGGCAGGGGGCCGCCTACCGACGGAGGCGGAGTGGGAATACGCGGCGCGCGCCGGCCGTTCGGACGGACGCTACCCGTGGGGGAATCAGATATCGCACGAGAGTGCCAACTACGCTGGCACCGAAGGGCGAGACTCCTGGGCATACACCTCACCGGTGCAAGGCTTCGCTCCGAACGGCTACGGGCTCCACGATATGGCGGGGAATGCCTGGGAGTGGGTGCAGGACGGGTACGGCAGCTACTGGAGCGGCGCAGCAACGGATCCGACAGGGCCTTCTTCCTCCTCCAAGCGTGTCTTGCGGGGCGGCTCCTGGAGCCATCAATCGAGGTGGTTGCGCGTCTCGAACCGCCACAGCTACTTGTCGGGCGATCGAAACGACAACATCGGGTTTCGATGTGCGAAGACTGAAATTCCTTGAACCTATGGACTCTTGAACGACTTGGAGGAATTGAATGAAGCGTAAGGCTGTGGAGGCGAAACACATTTGGATTGGACTCGGGTTCTCTGGATAGTGATTGGGCTAGCCTGGTTGCTGATCCCACGGGCGGGCGCGGCGCAAAGCGTGACTTCGATCTCGGGTTCGACGGTGACGATCTCCGCCGGCGCGAAGGCGGGTGTCGCGAAGGGGATGAGCGGCAATTCGTGCGTAGACGAGACGGTCTCCGGCCAGATGATGCCGGTCTGTGCGGCGACGTTTGAAGTGGTCTCTGTGGCGGAGGGGAGCTCCACGGCGCGACTCGACCTGCAGATCGAGGTCAGAACCGCGAAGTCCTGCTGTGCTCCGGTGATAGAGAAGGTAACTGTCCAGTGATCAGGCGGCGATCCCCCAGAGGAAGGAGAAGTAGAGTGGTCCAGCCGAGTTGGATGCTGACTGGCAAGAGCCTCGGCGCGATCTTGCTTGGAGTCCTCGTCGGAAGTAGCAGCTTCGGCCCCCAGTCTGCCTCTGCGCAGACGGTGACATCGATTTCGGATTCCACGGCGAGGATCTCGGCAGGGTCCAGGCAGGGCGTTGCTAAAGGTATGACCGGCAAGCTCTGCGTAGACGAAGTGGTTTCGGGCCAGAGTTTGGAAGTGTGCGCAGCGACCTTCGAGGTGGTTTCGGTTGCCGATGTGAGCGCGACGGCGAAAATCACTGGCGGTGAGGCGCGGGCGGTTACGGTGGGTCACCTCGCCAGATTCGCTCAGCCGTTGAAGCCGGTGGAATCGGCGAGAGCGCCGGTCGCGAAGCTAGCCGCTGACTTGCCGTTAGCACCTCCAAAGAGTCCCGCCGCGGAGGAACTCCTCGCCCGTGGCAATCGGCTCTTCGACGTGAAGGATTGGAAAGGCGCGGCAATCGCTTTCGGCGACTTCGTTGCGCAATTTCCGGGCCACGTCGACGTCGACTATGCTCGCAAGCTCCTTTCAGCTTGCGCGGAGCGCGAATTGGCCACTGCCGGCGAGGTCGCCGAAGCCAAACGGAAAGCAGCGGATGCCGCAAAGGCGGCCGACCTCATCGCTCGCGCGGAACGGCTGCTGGTTGCGGAAAAATGGGCGGAAACCAAAGCGCTCGCGGAGGAAGCAATTGCTCTTGACCCTTCCCAAGAAAGGGCCCGCTCGTTGATGGCACTCGCCGAGCGGCAGCTCTCTGTTCCAGAGCGCACTGCGCCGGAGGTGGCGGTGCAACTGGTGATTTCCGCAGAAATGAGGAAGGCTGGCATGCCGAACCCGGATTCTCACTGGAAGTGTGCAGTCTTCGACGGCGCCGGAAACAACCTCTGCGAGACCGATGACCTCTACCTGAGCGGCGAGGACCGCGTCCACGCCAGTGGTACCTGTCCGATTGCTGCAAGGCGTATCGATTCACATCTCCTATGTGTGCAGTTTCAACCTGGCTACGGGCAGGTAGCGGCATCGAGGAGTTTTCCATTGGTTCTCGAAGGTAACCGATTCCCTCGAGTAGAGGTCAACGTGAAGTTCAGGACCGCGAAGTTCATGGGTAGCCCGGTCATTGAATCGGTGGCCATCGAGTAGTGGCGGCCGGGCTTGAGAGGGACAGGGTCAAACGGTGTTGTGCGGGGAATTGATGGACTAGGCGCTTGCGATAACGCACGAGTCGCGCCTGACCGACATTGAGCCGGAGTATGAAACCAGCGGGGGCGTTTGTTGGAGGAGTCACGGTGGATCCCAAGTCGCCGGAGTCAGACCGTGCTCTCGCTTGCACTCGCGATAGTGGGCGGACACTTCGATCACGGCCCGCCGTGGCGCATACTGTAATTTCGATTTCGGGCTCGACAATGACAACCTCCGCGGGAGCGAAGCAGAGTGTGGCGTAGGGGATGACCGGGAAGTTGTGCGTGGACGGGGTGGTATCCGGCAAGAGCATGCCGGTCTGTGCAGCGACAACGGAAGCGTTTGCGCCTCTATGCGGACGGCTCGTTTTCGCGAGAAGTTGGGGCAGGTGCATCCTCGCTTTCGTGGGAGGTAGGTCGCTGGATCTCGACGCACGAAGCTCATGCCACTCCCTCCGGTCAAGTCGTTCTGAACTACGTACAGCTCGCAGACGCGGAGGGATGGAACGCGATGGACTCACCTCGATTTGAGATCAAGGGCAAGGCTGCGGAGCTCTTCTACTTCCTCGACGGTGAGGGGCCGGAGGCACTCGTCAGGTTCCAGCGACTGGGAGAAGCGCCGGGGGCGCCGCCGAACTGAACCCGGGAGAGAACCCGAAGGTTTGACGCTTAACCCATGAAGGCTGGCAAAGGAGACAGATTGTGAAGCTTTCGATCGACGAATCGCCCCGACCGATGCGCCGCCAGCTCTGCGCTCTGCTGGCCGGCCTCGCCGTCCATTTCGCGCCTACACTGGTGTCAGCGCAGAGCGTGACCGCCATCTCGGGTTCGACGGTGACGCTCTCCGCCGGCGCGAAGCAGGGTGTCGCAAAGGGGATGACCGGGGTTCTCTACGTCGTCGACGACGTGGCCGGTCAGAAGATGGAGGTCAAGGCAGCGCGTTTCGAAGTGACGGCCGTCGCGGACGGGAGCACCGCGGCGCGGATCACGGCTGGCGACGCGGGCGCGGTCTCCGTTGGGCATCGGGCGCGGTTCGACCAGCCGCTCCAGCCGCCGGCGGCGACGACGGCCGCTCCGGCTGCGAAGCCCGCCCCGCCCGCGCAGGCGCGCGCCGCGACCGCAGAAGAACTCCTTGCAGCCGGCAATCGCCTCTACGACGCGCAGGACTGCGCGGGAGCCGCGGCGAAGTTCCGCGAGCTCGAGAATCGCTTCCCGCAGCATTCCGAGGCCGGCTATGCTGCGAAACTCGCCGCGACCTGCGAACAGCGTGCTGCCGCCGCCCACGCCGAAACAGAGAGAGCCGTCCGCGCCGCCACCGCCAGCGCCGGCGCGGACGAGATCGCAAATAGGTCGCGCCTCCTCCTCGGAGCCGGCCAGCTGGACGAAGCGGGAAGCGAGGCGAGACGCGCGCTCGACCTGGATCCCAAGAATGAAGTTGCAGTGGCTGTTCAACGTGAACTGAAGCAGTTCGAGTTTGGATATGTGGTTGTTTGTCAACCTCCGCTAGGGGTGACCACCAGCTGCGAGGCGTACGTAGATGGCGAGAGGATAGCTAATTTTGGGGGCAATAATTACGGAACTCATGTGACGTCGAAACAGTGTCACTGGTCAAAGGTGAAGCCCGGGCAGCATGACGTGGTGTTGCGCTGTGAGGACAAGAACTTCTTCGGCAAGCCGGAGTCGAACCTGCACGCAATCGTAACCAACGGGGGCTCGGTAGTTGTAGATTTCGGAGTCTGGGCTGACTTCAAACTCAAGATGCGGGCATGGATGGTTGAAGAGCGCGATTTCAAGGAATTTCTTCGTGGCGTGGAGGGCCTTCCTGGCGATGTTCTCAGAGGAATTGCCACTTCCAGCCAATGACGCGGCGAATTGTGGCAAGTGCCGTACTTCGGCTACGACCGGCACCGGATTAGAGCGCTTCGGTGGGGGTCTTGCGCTCCTCGAGGGGGACCTGGATGGGGCGGAGGGGCGGCGCTGGGGAGCAGGAGATTGAGCGGACGTCCGTAAATGATGATGGCGTGCCAAGAGGTCCGGGTGCCTCTCTCGAGCTAGGCGACAAGGGGGAAAGCACCTATGGAATGCGCGCGGACGTCTCTACCTTCCTGGAGTGTCCGCGCCCGAGCCTCTCTCTCGCGAAGACTCTCGTTGCGCCGTCGGCTCGGGGCTGCCATTTCTTTGTGTTCATTGCGGCCCCTTTTGTGAGGCGAGTGCGCGAGAGAACGATCGCGCGATGCGCGGGCGCTCCGCGGCCGAGTTGACCGAGTTCGCATCGAGGGCGACAAGCGTCAGGTGGTGAAGCGGCCTGTCGACCCATGCATCGCGCACGCCCTGGACGGTGCCTCGCTTCGCCTGCGGGAATCTGCACTGGGGGCGCCCGCCGACGGCGCTCTAGACGATCGGCCCGGAGGTCCGAGGTCCTAGTGTGCAGCAATGCGCGGAAGGCCGGACGATTCCAACCGCGCATTATGGGGCGGCTCCTGCCTGGGGCAACGACCCGAAGAGGTCGCGCGTCTCGAAGCGCAAAAACTATTCGCCACGCAACCGCGACGACAAGGACGGGCTAGGTTGTGCACGCACGAGCAATCCGGATCGATTCGGATCTGGCGGCCGGAACCGAGTCCCCCATGGCCGCTTCGAGACCACCTCCTTCCCGTTCTGCTCGTTGCGTGACGGCACCATTCTCGGTCGCTTGTGCTGGGCTGAATCAGTGCGCGGCTGCTGACTCTTCGACGACTCTGACAGGAACGAAGCTGGTCATGTCGGGGGTGTAGAGGCGCTCTTCTAGGGTGAGTTGGGTGGGGCGGGAGGGGAGGCGTTGGAGGGGGAGGAGGTTCAGGGGGCTTCCCTGGAGGATCAGGGCGCGCCAGGAGGTGCGGGTGCCGCTTTCGAGGGTGGCGGTAAAGGAGACGTAGCCCTTCCCTGGCGGCAGTCCTTCCGGGCGGATGGCGGCGCGGACGAGGAACTGATTGCCTTCGGGCTCCACCTTGAAGGTGACGTGGAGCGTACCCATGGCTTCGACGGACTTTGCCCGCGCACCGAAGATGTCGACTTCGGGGACCAGCGAGAGGGCGATAGGAGCGCTCGCCGAACCGGTGCGGATGAGCCAGGGCTGCTGCACTCTCCCGGCGGTCCGGCCCCATTCGAAAAGCCGGCGCTCGGTGTAGAGCGCCGCCTCGTCGAGAGAGATCCGGCCGTCGTGGTCACGGTCGACTCCGGCGGCGCCACCGAGCGCTTCGATCAGGTAGTGGGTGAACACCCCGCGGCGGAACTCGTCCGACTCGAAGCTCTCCTGCCCGAGGCGGGAGGAGGACAGAACCGCCGTTCCGGTAGCTCCCGACTCCAGAGCGTCGGCAAGTGTGTAACTCATTGCCCCGCTGGGCCCGCCTTTGGACATACCGCTGTGGCAGGCGTCCAGCACGAGCATCCGCGTCTTCACCGGCAGGCTCCGCAGAAGACGGAAGAGCTCGGGGACCGGGAGACCGGTAGTCTCGACCTGCTCGACGGTCGTCTCGTTCAATACGAGTACCGGACCTGCGGCAGTTTCGACTCCGTGAGAAGAGACGAAGACGAAGAGGGTGTCCGAGAGGCCGACCTGAGTTCGCAGAAGCTCAATCTCCTCCTTCACGCGGGCCGCGGTGGCTTGGACACCGGCGTTTCCTGCCAGGAGCCGGATGCGCTCGGGGGCGTATCCCCCGTGTGGACTGGATAGCAGTGCCTCGGCCAGAGCGCCAGCGTCGCTGGCCGCAAAGCGGAGCGGCAGGATGCTCGAATCCCGATAGTCGGAGACTCCAACGAGCAGTGCCCACCGCTTCGCTGGCTCCTCCGCAGCAGGTGCAGTGGTTGCGCTGGCAAGGGCGAGGAGCAGAAGCGCACCGAGCGTGAGGCTCGGGTTCCGGCAGGAGAGCATTCGAAACCTCAGCCCCCGGTTGTCAGGACGGCGAAGTCGGCGAGCGTCTGGGACGAGAACCCGGCTACCGCATGGGCCCGAAGCGAGGTCCTCTTCTCCGAGGGTCGTTGATAGACGAGGCTGAACGCGACGTCGGCCTCGATCCGTCCTTGACTCGGCAACCGCATCTCATCGAGCAGTTCGCCGGTACGAAGGTCGACGCGCTGAATCGCGTGGCCCTTGCCATCTCCCGTCTGGACGATGTCGACCCGAACGAACGGGTCTATCAGGCGCTGCCGGGCCTGATAGCGGTCGAGCGCCCGTTTGCCGTAGTTCTGTGGGAGGCCCGAGGCGATCGCTTCCGGAGTGCGTGCCGAATCGGCCAGGAGTGCAAGTCCAGCCACGATGGCGACACTGCCGCCCACCAGCAGAATGTCCTGGGCAATCTTGGATCCGACTTCGCCCGCACCGACAGCGAGAACGAGTCCTCCGATTGCCATTGCGATTGCGATCTTGCGCTGCTTCTTTTTGAGCTCCGCCGCAAGCTCGAGGTCCTCCGGGTAGACCGGGGGGCGCGGCTTGGCGCGGCTCCAGACACGTTCGAGACCACTGCCGGTCAGCGAGTAGGCCACGTCCTCGTCATCGGATTCGATGAGCACGCGGTCCTCGTCCAACCAGCGAACCCGGTGGTTCCGGTCGACGGAAGCGAAAGTGGGTTTGCCCTTGTCTGTTCGCTCCTGGGGGTAGCGCGCGATCTCCAGCCCGGTGGACGTATCGATCACCACCATTCGCACGAACGCCGGATTTCCCCATTGATAGAGAGTGCCGATCGCGCGGGTGCCGGCGGGGGAGCCGATGATGTAGCCCGGCATTCCCCGCTCGTCGATCTTGTGCGCCCAGAGCGGCTGGCCGCTCACCAGGTCGAGGCAGCCAAATCCATCGTCTGCGGCGAGATAGACCTTGTTATCCGAAACGGCGAGGTTGTTGACGTCGTCCAGCTTGCCGGGCGTCTTGCCCTTCCAGAGTGGGTTCTTTTTGAGATCTTTCTTCGTGGCGGCGCGCAGGTCGAAAGCCTTCAGATCGTCGTCTTCGGCGAGAACCAGGACGTGCTCCTCAATGCCGATGTGCTTGTCTTCGACGCTGTACTCCCAGAGGTCTGCGCCGCTGAACAGGTCGAGAGCGTGCACGTCTTCAACCTCTTGTTCGATGATTCGCCCTTCGTGAAGGTAGTACTTGATGTTCTGAGGGTCGTTGATCTCGCGGCGCCATCGTGTCTCACCGGTCAGCAGATCGAGGAGGTAGGCACCGCCGCTGGGCTTCGAGAGCTCGTCTGCGGCGTAACCTCCGAAGGGGACGAAGGACTTGAGCAGGGATGCGCCAATGGACTTGCCGATCGTCTTGCTGACGGAGATCGGGTCGATCGTCTTGAGAAAGAGAGAGTGCTTGTCGTAGATCGGGAGAACCAGCAGGGGGTCCTCGATGATGGCGCCGGCATTCCTCCAAATAACTTCACCGGTAAACTGATCGATCGCCATGGTCAGGCCGACCTTCTTCTCTTCCCCTTTGGCAGGCGGAGCGCCGGGGTTCTGGACGCCAAGGAAGACAATGATGCTGGTCTGGACGACCTCCAGGAGGGAGTCTAGCTCCGCGACGATGGGAAGTTCCCAGATCCGCTCGCCAGATCCGCCTTCCATGCCGACGACTCGCGACGAGAGGCCGACCACGACAACGCCGAGGCTCGTGCTGTGGAACCAACGGACCTCTTCGCCGAAGTCCTGTTCCCACACCTGTTGCCCGGCTTCGATCGCGGGCGGAACTACGGGAAGCTCGACCTCGGTGGCCTCGAGAGTGGCGGGCGGAATGTCGATCGGCGTGCCGAGAACGCTCTCGGCGCCCGCCGCGGAAGGATCCGGCAGGCTCTTGGCCGCAGGGTCTGTGGCTGCCGCTTCGGAGGGCACCTCCGGGGAGGGTGCGCTTGGCGGATCCTGGGCAGCCAGGCCAGGAGGAAGCGTTAGTGCCATAGCCACGAGAGCGAGATGAGCACCCAGGCGGGTGAACGGTCCGAACGAGCTCTTCCGCCATGAACCGAGCCAATCACGAGTAGCGGGTCCGGCCAGGAGTTGCCGATGAGCGTTCATGGAAGGCTCCCAGAAGCAGCAATAAATGATGCGAGTTAGTCGTAGGGACGGAGGATCGTGACCCGCCGGCTCTTTTCCCGGTTCTCTACACCCCTGTTGAGTACCGGTACCTCAGAGCCTCGGCCGGTCGGCTCGAGAGCGACGCTGACCTTTGCCTTCTGAAGGAAGGCGAGTACCGCGGCGGCTCGGGCGCGAGAAAGAGCTACGTTGTGAGGCTGAGAACCCTCGCTGCTCGAGTGCCCCTCGATGATGTAGCGCTCACCGCTCGAAGCCCGGCGAAGCGCTTTCGCGAGCTGATCGAGCTGGCTGGTCGACAGGGGCAATAGCTTGTCGGAGTCGACATCGAACAGGACGGTCAGGTTGATTCCGAAGCCTTTCGCGCCCACGAAGTTCTCATCGGTCGGCTTGCCGGCGAGGGCCTTGGGTCGAACGGACTTGCTGCCAATCTGGAGCTGCGAGGTGATCTCTTCGTCCGATTTGAAGGCGAACTGCGTCGCGCCGTCGGTTTCCCGGACGGTCTGGGGAGCGAACTGCGCCTCGATCACCTTCTGGTCTTCTGGGCTCTCCGCGAGGACCAGAGCCGACTGAAGGTAGATCTCGGCGCCCTCGGCGTCGCCCTCCGCACGCGCGACTCTTGCCAGGCCGATCAGCGGCTGCGGATCGCCAGCGCGCAGCGCCAAAGCTGTCCGATAGGACAACGAGGCGGGCTCGAGCTGGCCGAGCCGCTCCTGGGCTTCCCCGAGAGCAAGATGGGCGGCGGGGCTGCGAGCGCAGTTCAGGACCAGACTGCGCGCGCGAGCCTCATGGTCGGTCGGAGCTAGAGCTCGTAGGTCCCAGGCTGCGGCTGCGATGGCGGCCTCGCCGCAGTCGAGCGGCGCATCTGCTCGAGCCTGGAGCGCCCCGACGGAAAGCGTCAGGAAAGGCACAACGAGAGCAGCGCTGGTCAAGTCGGTTCTTGAGAATCGCGGCATGAAGCGGACAAAAGCAAGCACCGCGCCAGGAGAGTTGGGCTGCCTCTTTCCACCTTCCGGAGATCGAGGCGGTGGCCGTGCTTGCCCCAGGGAATCGAGTACTCGCAAGGTCTCGCGGTTCGGGTTTTCGGGTTTCGGGCACCAGGGCATCGAGCCGCGGGGGACTCGCTGCTCGGGAGCGCTTAGCGAGTGCGCGCCGACTGCCAAGTAGATGCGCGCGGAGTGAAGGTAGTGAGCGGCGCCCCATCGGCAGTTTCCAGTTGTTGCGCACCACTCATGGATGGTCGCCGTCTTGCAGCCCGGAGATCGGGAGGGGTCAGGCATGGCTTCGAATCTCCAGGCTGGAAAGCCGAAGGTCGAGATCGCCAGAGCTAGCCATCGATCGCGTCGAACAGAGCTGAGAGGGGGATCGCAGTGAGTCGAGAATTGAGCCGAATCCTATCGACGGTTGGAGGGATCTTTCTGGCGAGCTGCACGGTGTTGCGCGCATCGTCGCCTCCTCCCCCAGTGACCATCAAGGGCTGCCCCGCCGCGCGGACGCTTCTCGCGACCTTGGTCGAAGTTCAATGGGGCGTTCCGGCGAGTGGTCCGATCGAGTTTCGCTACAAGCTGGATGTCCCAGGCGACTGGATGGGCGGCCTCGCCTATGCGATGAACAAGTGGTCCGATTGGGAGTCGACGCAGTCGGTCAGCTACAGGAACTTCGTCGTCGAAGGCGCCTACCGGTTCACAGTGCAATCGCGATGGAGCGGATCGACCGAGTCCGCGGAGGCTACTTGCAGCTGGCAGATCTACTGGGAGTATCCCGAGATCCGCGAAGCCGCGATGACCATCGACTGGAACCGAGTGAACGCTGCTCCTGACAAACGGGAGCGCTATCGCCTCCTGGCTGAGGAGTACGGCCGGCAGTCGGAGATGGCTTTGCGCGAGTTCGATTACGAGGTTCGCATGTTGAAGCTCACGACCTCGCCGCGAGAGTTGGTCGACACTGTGGCCGGCGCCGTCACGGAGCAGGGTAACGGCATGCTCCTGGAGTGGGCGGATCGTTCAACGGCAGCGGTCGCAGGCAAACTGCTCCTGCCCAAGACGATCTACGAAATTGTGCGCCAGGGCGCCGTGGACGTAGCTCTCGTCTATCGCAACGCCAGGGCCAACGCGGCCTGCTCGAAAGCAGTGGTGGCGGCCTATGCCGAGCGTTTCTATCGCGAGCTGGCCAGCCGCTGAGCCTGAGACCTCGCGGTCGACCCCCGGCGCGCTCAGGTCATGGCGCAGGAATGGACGCCCGTCTTTGGTCTCGGGTTTGCCATGGAGAGTCGGAACCTGTTGGTGCGGGTAGCTCGCGCGCGGCTCAGGCAAAACAAAAGGAGGCAGTATGGCGCGGTCGTTCGTTGCGAAGCTAGCACTCGGAGCGGTGCTGTCGACCCTCGCGGCACAGCCACTCCGAAGTGATGTCTTCAAGGATCTGCTCAAGGGCCTTGAGAACTCCGCCAAACAGGAGCTGCAGCGTCAGGTCGAGGCCGTGCGCACCGAGGCGGCGACGAGCGCTCAGGTCGCTTCGTTCGACTACACCCTGCGACCCTCGCTCCTGGTTCGCACTTCGGACGGGAGGAGGTTTCAGCTGCGCGCCCTGAACTTCGCTGCGAGCAGAGACTTGACCAGTCCGCTCGCCATGGCGACCCGGGCGGACTTTCGCTATCTCGGCGGCCAGACCTACGATGTCTCCTTCGCCTTGCGCTCGATCCAGCCTGTCTCGGGCAGCTTCGTGGCTGGAGTTCTCGCAGGAGCGGCGAACGACTACGCCGAGAAGAACCTCTCGCGGGTGCGCTCCGACATTTCGGCCCTTCTCGGGCGCGCCCTGGACGGCAGCGACTGGGTTTTGCCGCTCGACAACTGCCGTATCGACTCGATAGAAGTGCTCGAAGGGGAAACGACGCCTCCGCCCGCGATGGAGGTGGCCAAGGCCGAAGCACCTACCAGCCACAGCGAGGAGGCCCCCCCAGCGCCGCGCCAGGCTCCGACTCCTGCTGCGCCTCCGGCACCGACGCCTGGGCCTCCTCCAGCCGTCGACGAAGTGCCCCGGCCTGCAGCCCACGTTGACCCCGCACCTACGCAAGTTGCAGCTCCTCCCCCCGTTCTGCTCCCCCGCGCGCGGCTGCGAAGCGTGGACGGGAGTTTCGCCACCTGCAACGTCGACCCGGGCTTCGACCTGAAATCTGGCATGACGGTCGTCGTGATCCGAGGTGGAACCCGGGTGGGGAAGGCGATTGTCATCGATCGACGAACCGGGGAGGCAGATCTCGAGATCACCGAGAGCTTCGCAGGGCGGGACCCTCAGGTCGGAGATCTCATTCGAGTCGAGGGGCGGTGACGGCTTCGACATGCCGGGTGTTTTCGAACGTCCTGCGCTGGTCAGTGTGGAAGACCTTGGGCGTCGGGTCTCAAGTCCGGGACGCGGGGGCAGAGGTGTCGGAGTGTGACCTCGTCGAGCGCCCGGCCAGGCCTATGCTGTCGCTTCGCGGAGGCAGGTTCCGTAGACGGAAGTGAGGCGCAGCTCGAGCGTCAGAGCTTCAAGCGCTTCATCTTGAGCGCCAGCCCGTTGCGGGTTATTCCGAGAATCTGGGCCGCCTTCGACTTGTTGCCTTGCGCGGATCGGAGGGCTTCGGCGATCGCTTCTCGCTCGACGGCGTCGACTCGGCCGTGAAGGGCGCCGTGGGCCTGGGCGTTGTCGAGGTGCGGCGCTTGGGGGGCAGGCGCAGCGGCGGGCTCGATGTGCTGTACGGGTGACTTTGTGTGCTCGACCGAGTACTTCACCGGCCCGAAGTGATCTTCCTGCAGATGCCCGCCATCCGTCGCCAGTAGCACCGCGCGATCGACTTCGTTCTTCAATTCCCGCACATTCCCCGGCCACTCGTAGGCAGTGAGGAGGTCGAGGGCTTTGCGGCTGACGCCGTGGATCTCTTTCTGGTAGCGCTGGGCGGCTTCGTGGGCGAAGGCCAGGACTAAGGCCGGGAGGTCCTCCTTGCGCTCGCGCAGGGGCGGGAGATGGAACTGGAGGCCTTTCAGGCGGTAGTAGAGATCGGCGCGGAAGGTGCCGGCTTCGACGCGTTGGGCGAGGTTCTGGTTGCTGGCGGAGATGACGCGGACGTGGATCTTCTTCGGGTGGTGGGCGCCGACGGGGAGGACTTCGCGCTCCTGGAGGACGCGGAGGAGCTTCGCCTGCAGGCGCTCGGCCATGTCGCCGATCTCGTCGAGGAAGACGGTGCCGCCTTCGGCTTTGGCGAAGAGGCCGGGGCGGGGATCGACGCCGGTCGCGACTCTCGCCTCGACGCCGAAGAGCTCGGCTTCGAGGAGCTCGGCGGGGATCGCGGCGCAGTTGATGGCGAGGAACGGGCCTTTCGCCGAGTGCCCCGAGGCGTGGACGAGCTTCGCGATCAGCTCTTTGCCGGTGCCGGTTTCGCCGAGGAGGAGGACATCCATTGTGCTCTGCACCGTCGCGCGCAGGTGGTGGAACAGCTTCTCCATCGCGACCGAGCCGCCGTGGACCAGCTCGGGCGGGAAGCGCAGCGGATCGGAGCCCATCCCGCCATTCGCGCCGATCGCGACCGCCGCGCCGCGGCGCGCGGGGGTGGGTGGGGCGGCGGGTTTGCGGTGGGCGGGCACGAGCTTTTCCGCCAGGTAGTCGAAGAAATCGAGCTTCCACCCGGCGGGCTTGCCGGAGTGGGGAGGCAAGACCGCTGCCAGGACGACGTCGTGCGGCTTCCTGGGGAGACGCCGGGCGAGGGCGAGACGGTTCTCGACGAGCGCGACGAGGGGCAGGCCGTCGCCGGGCGCGGAGATCGATTCGAGGAGGACCGGACAGAGCGGGGCGCCGGCGTGGACCGGGCCCGCGATCGCCTCGATCGCCGGCTCGGCGTGGTCGCCTTGCGGTGAGTACACCAGCAGCAGCTCCGCGCCCAGCGTCTGGCGGGCGCGCTCCATGAGGTCGGAGGTCGTGGCGCTGCCGAGCTCGAGGCGCGATGACGTCTCGATGCGGCGCACCAGCGCGAGGGCGCTTCCGGGGGTGCCGTAGCCGCCGGTTTCGAAGAGTGGATCGGTGTCGCTCGACCGCGGGGCGCCGGGGCGGGTTCGGCCCTTCGGCGGCGGCAGGATGAGCGTGATGTCGGCGTCCGAGGAGGAGACCTCCTCGAGCCCGACAGAGGCCTTGCCGATCTGCAGCGTCTCACCGGGGAGGAGGAGGAGCTCGGCGTGGCGCTGGTCGCCGCGCAGCAGGCCGTTCTTCGAGCCGAGGTCCGAGATCCAGAGGCCGCCCGGGCGGGAGACGAACTGCGCATGGCGACGCGAGATGCCCGGGAAGGGGACGACGAAGTCGTTCTCCTTCGCGGCGCCGAGAGTGGCCACTTCGGACGGCGGTGAGAAGAAGAGCGCCTGGTTCGCGTAGCGAACGGCGATGCGCAGCATGTGGATGTTCCTCACGCAGGATTTTGGCAGCAGTCGGCGGAGGGTGGCAATCACCCGAAAAGGTGGCGAGCGAGGGAACGAACGAGAAGGGAAAAGCGAACAGGATCGTTGGAAAAAGGGAAGAGAATCTTCGCAGGGGTGGACGTGGTGGTTGGGTATGCCGTGGTGCGGGGGCTCGGGCGCGGCGACGGCCCTCTGTCCGTCAGGGTTCAGCGAGCGGATCGAACACGCGATCGAAACCCAAGCCCTGAAAAGCGCCGACGTTGCGCGTCGCGAGCTCGGTGACTCCCTGGCGGACGAGCGACACGCCGATCCTGGCGTCGAAGATCCTGCGGCGACCGAAGCCGGGTTCAGCGGCCTTCTTCCAGATCGTCGCCATGACTCCCTCGGGTGCATCGAGCAGGCGCCAGCGCGGATTCGTCCGCAGGGTCTCGATCAGGGCGACCGCCTGGGCAGCTGCGAGCGGGCGGGCCGCGATCGCCGGATTCCTGACCAGAACGTAGAGCTCCATCAGCACCAGCTCCGAGATCGCGACGTCTCCGTCGAGCGCCGTGATCCAGAGCTTGGCTGCCGTGTGATCGCGATGCGACGGTTCGAGCGCCGGGAAGAGGAGATTGGTGTCGAACGCGATCATCGCGGCTTCCTGGGCCGAGCGGCCTCCTTCGATGCGGCCGGTTCGTGGACGTAAGACGGACTGTCGTAGAGCGAAGCTCGCCAATCCGGATCCGTAAACGGATCGGTCTGCAGGCCGAGGTCGAGCTGCGGCAGCTTCCAATGGGCCGGCGGCTCAGCGCGCGGCGGGAAGGACGGGACGACCCCCTCGAGCCCTCGCCGAACGACATCGGCGAAACTCATCTCGTACTCGGCTGCAATCCGTTTCGCCTCCCGGTAGAGATGATCCGGGATCTGAATCTGGGTCTTGATCATGCTGGCATTTTGCCATGTGGGCTATTCGCCAGCAATCTGGAGGCCGCGAGAGGGAACTCGATCAGGTCCGGGACGCGATCGATGCGTTTCGCTTCGCTCGACGCATCCTACATTTGGATATTTGGGGTGAGGGGTCAGGGGGTCAGAGCGGCGAGGCGGTCTTCGAGGATCGCCAGGTGGACGCGGTAGGTGGGGTCGGTGCGCTGCAGGCGACGGGCGTCCTCGGCGGCGGCTCGCAACCGTGGCAAGGCCTCGCGGGAACTCCCGTTCTGGGCGAGGAGGTGGCCTGCGAGGCCGTCGAAGAGCGGCCCGTACTCCGAAACCGCCGAACGCCCCGCGCGGAGCTCGGCGAGAAGCATCGCGGGGTCCTCTCCGCTCGCCAGGCGGAGCTCGTACCACCAGTAGCGGTGCAGGTCCTGGAAGCCGCTGGCAGCGAATACCACATCCGGACGAGGTGGCCGGCCGGCACGCCATTCGACGAAGGCGCGTTCGGGAGCGGCCTCCTGATTGGGATAGGCCTGCGCGAACCGGTCGAGCTCGGTGAGTGCCTGTTGCCATTGCCCGCGCTCGCCGAGAACGAGAATGAGGCCGCGCAGCGTGAAGATCCGCGAACGCCCGAGAGTCAGCGAAGCTCCGGCCCCCAGCCCGCGCCGGTACCAGGCGGCCGCGAGGTCGAGCTGACCCTGGGAGTGCAGGTAGCGCGCCGCATCGAAGGCGATCTCCGGCGCGTTGTGCGAGGAGGACCAGAGCGCGTCGTAGCGCGCCAGGGCCTTGGCCGTCTCACCCCCCTCGAGGAGGGCCTGGGCACGCAGGCGCTCGAGCCACTCCTCGAGCGCCGGTACTCCGGCGGCGCGCGCCGCGCCGGCAGCCTGTTCGAGCTCGACGACGGCGAGTCCGGCGTCGCCGGCGGCGAGCAGGCGCGCGCCTTCGCGCATGCCCTTCCAGGCCGCGTCGCGCAGCTGCCGACGGCGAGCCGGTGCGAGCCCGGAAGGGAGGTCGACCAGGAAGCCGTCGAAGTCGAGCACGAGCGGGCCGGAGCCGTCCTGCTTCTGCAGCGAAAGCTGGCGCCGGATCGGATCGATGCTGATCGCGAACTGATCGACGAAACGCTGGTTCGAGGGCAGCAACGAGTACCAGTAGAGAGGCTGGAGGGAACCGCCGATGTCCGCGAGGTCCGGAGCGTAGACCGCGCTCCCGGAGCGCCGGTCCAGGGTTGGATCGTCGAGCGGCGGATCGATCCGCACCGCGGCGATGCCGGCACTCCACCCCATCCGGTTGTTGATCCCCAGCAGGAGGACCTCGTCGCGTCCGTCACCGTCGAGATCGGTGGCGCCGGCGAAGCGATGGTGACCTGCGCTCACGAGGAGAGTGCGTGAGCGGCGCAGGCGGGGCTCGTAGAGCACGACATAGCCAGGGTAGTAGGGATCGTGAGTGAAGCTGAGGACCAGCTCGTCGATGCCGTCGCGGTCCAGGTCACAGCGATTGATCGTGAAGCCATAGGTATCCGAGAACTCGACGAACTGGAGGGCCGACGAAGGGACCAGGACCTCCTCGATCTTCGCCCCCGATTGCGGATCGAGGAAGTGAAGAATGCTGGTGGAGCGGTTGAGCGGCTCGAACGCCCCGCCGAGGAAGGCTGCCAGCCGCAGATCGCCGCCGGCCGCGCGGAAGGGCACGAAGTTCCCCTGCGGACGAATATCGTCCCGCTGCCAGAGGGTCCGCCCGCTGCGGTCGACGGCCCGCACTCCGGTATTGCCATCCACCACCATGTGGGAGAAGCGCGCGGCGTTGTACTGGCGAACCCAGAAGCTCGTCGCCGCCAGGCCGAGCGCGGCGAGCGTCGCTGCCAGCCAGAGGCCTCGGCGCGGGCGAAAGCGCGAGCGGACCCTGCGGGATTCGAGGTCGGCGAGCACGGCGGCGGCGGAAGAGTAGCGCTGCAACGGATCCCGCTCGAGCAGGCGCCGGACGACGGCGGCGAGCCAGGCGGGGGTGTCGGCGCGGAGGTCGGCGAGGTCCGGTGTCGCGTCCTGGCGCAGCCGTTCGAGGAGCGACCCCAGCGACGACTGGGTGACGAACGGCAGCCGCCCGGCGACCATCTCGAACAGCACGACGCCCAGCGAGTAGAGGTCCGAGCGCGCGTCGACCGGCTGGCCGAGAGCCTGCTCGGGCGAGAGGTACTCGAGCGTGCCGAGGACCGATTCGTGGGTCGTGGCGCGGGTCTCGTCGCGCTCGAGATGGAGTGCCAAGCCGAAGTCGGAGAGCTTCACCTCGTCGTCCGCGGTCAAGAGAAGGTTGCCCGGCTTGATGTCGCGATGGAGGATGCCCATCGTGTGCAGGGTGGCGAGCCCTTCGAGCGCCTGCGACGCCCACTTCACGGCGTCGTCAATGGCCACCGGATTCGCCGAGGAATGGCGCGTCAGGCGATCGCCGAGCGAGCCCCCTTCGACGATCTCCATGGTGAGGAAGACGGTTTCGCCGGCCTCCTCGATGTCGAAGACCCGGACGATGCGCGGATGGACGACGTCGCGGGCGATCGCAGCCTCGCGCCGCAGGCGCAGGAGCGCCCCAGGCGAGAGCCGGTCGCGGCGCAGGACTTTGAGCGCGACTTCGCGCTTCAGGAAGCGGTCGAAGGCGCGGTAGACCACCGCATACCCGCCGGTGCCGAGGACCTCGCGCACCTCGAAGCGGTTGGCGAGCTCGGTGCCGCCGGCGAGGAGCTCGATGCGTCCGGGCGGCCTCTCGCCGCCCGGTCCGACGCTCTCCGTGCGTGGGTTCTGGCTCATCGCATCGTTCGTACAGCCGGTGTTGCCGGCGCCGTGGTTAAGATGCGACGAAGTCTAGCTGGGAAACGAGGGACTCCACCCGACCGGCGGGGTGGGCCGGGCGGGCGGAGGGTTGGAGGGGAGCGGCCAAGGCCGTTCGTTCTCCGGGTCGTTCCGGGGGTGGCTGTTCAGGCGGCGATCGATGCGTTTCGCTGGGCTCAACGCATCCTACGATTCGCAGCCCGCGATTCGCGGGCGGCGGTCAGCGCAGCGAGATGTGGACGTTGCTGTCTTCGTCCTGGACGCGGATGGAGAAGGTCCCGGCCTCGAGGGCGCGATCGATCTCCCTACGCGACAGGTCCTCGCCGCCGAGGACGCAGCGGGCGAGTGACCAGGGGAGAGTGAGATCGACTGTGTCGCCGTCTTCTTCGCGGATCTTCATCTCGAGGAGCTTGCCGGCGCGCCGGGCGTCGATCCGCTTTTCGTCGTCCCAGATGCTGCCGCGCGTGCCGTCGCCGCCGCGATCGAGGGTGAGGTAGAGGGAGCGCATCTTGGGATCGTCGTCGTGGTCGTCGCACTCGATGTCGATCGGCGTCATCGCGCGGACGATGCCGTTGAGGAGGCCGCCGCCGAAGGTCATGTGGAGGTCCTCGCCCTCTTCGCTGTCGATATCGATCCGGAGCGTCGGGCTGTCGGCCAGCGCCGGAACGGGCGCGAGGGCGAAAGGCAGGGTCAGCAGGGCGGCGACGAGCAGGGGGCGGGTGCGCATGGTCGAATCCTCCGAGAAATGCTCCTGAGGATCCCTACGGCAGTTGGGGGCGGCGAGTTTCGAAACGGCTCGAGCCCGGGACAGGGGATTGCTCGGGGTCCTGTCTGGCCCGCTTCCTAGCGGTTCCGGGGACACATAGCGGCTTCAGCGCCCGTGGGCCGCCTGAGCTCCCGAGCGGCCGCAATATGTCCCCAACTTTCGCCAGCCACCCCTCGTCGGTACAGCAGCGAGAGAAGCTCCTACCTCCGCTTCACCGCGACGCGAGTGCCGGAGCACGCGACCACCGCCGTGACGTCAGTGGTCGACGGGGTGCCCGATCTTTGCGACCAGGTCGGCGAAGTAGCGATCGAGGTCGGCCTGGGTGCGGGCTTCGACCACCAGGCGGAGGAGCGGCTCGGTGTTCGACGGCCGGACGTTGAACCACCAGTCGGGAAACTGCACGGTGATGCCGTCCAACCAGTCGACCTCGCCTTCGGGGTACGCTGCCGCGAGCTGGCGCATCTTGCCGGCCTTGTCCTCGACCTCGAAATTGGTCTCGGGGCTCTTGGCGTAGCGCAGGAGCGGCGCCACGAGCTCGGACATCTTCTTCCCGGAATGCCAGAGGAGATTGAGGACCTCGACGACCGCGAGGATCGCGCAGTCGGCATAGAAGTTGTCGCGGAAGTAGTAGTGACCGGCGAGCTCGCCGCCGAAGATCCCGTGATTGCCGCGCATGGTTGCCTTGATGAACGAGTGGCCGACGCGCTCGCGCACCGGCACGCCGCCGTGCTCGCGGATCCACTCGGCGACGGCGCGCGACGAGCGCAGGTCGTAGGTCACATGTTTGCCCGGCTCGCGCTCGAGGAGCTCGCCGGCGATGAGCGCCGTCGTCAGATCGCTGCCGACCGGTTCGCCCTTCTCGTCGATGAACGCCGCGCGATCGAAATCGCCGTCGCACGAGATCCCGAGATCGGCGCCGACTTCGCGCACCTTGGCCTGCAGGTCGCGGAGGTTCTCGAGCTTGAGCGGATTCGCCTCGTGATTCGGGAACGATCCGTCGAGCTCGAAGTAGAGCGGCACGAGCTCGATCCCGAGGGCATCCCAGATCGCGCGGTCGACGACCGCCATGCCGTTCGAGGCGTCGACGACCACCTTCAGACGGCGAGCGGTCGCGGAGCCCGCGGCTGGTCGCAGAAACGACAGCACGTGCTGCGCATATGCGGCCGAGACGTCGGCGGTCGAGACCGTTCCGGGCCGGGTCGAAGCCGGGAGCTCGTTGTTCTTGACCAACTTCTCGAGCAGCGCGATGCCGTGATCGCCGGAGACCGGCCGCGCCTCGTGCTTGCTGAACTTGAGCCCGTTGTATTGCGCCGGGTTGTGCGACGCTGTGACCTGCGCGCCGCCCGCCGTCTTCAGATGGCCGATGGCGAAGTAGTTCATCGGCGTGGTGGCGAGACCGATGTCGATGACATCGAGGCCGGCCGCAGTCAGCCCCTCGATGAGCGCCCGCGCGAGCGGCACCGACGACGGCCGCATGTCGCGCGACACCACGACGCTGTTGGAATTCGCGAGATCGTCCTCGTCGAGGACAGTGCGGAACGCTTGCCCGATCTTGCGGGCCGTGCTCTCGTCGAGCTCCGTCGGATAGATGCCGCGGACGTCGTATGCCTTGAAGATGCCTGCCATAAGTCCTCGCTCGGGTTCAGTCGTGGAGCTCCAAGCCTATCAGCGGGGGATCAGGGACTCGGCGACAGCGAGAGCGCCGCGAGATGCCGGGAGATCATCTGCTCGAGGCGCGGTGTCGCCGGCCGGAGCTCCGCCGCGGCCGCTGCGGGCCCCGGGAGAGGCCCCTCCTGTCCGGGCGGGTCGGCCTCGCCGGCCCCGGCCAGGCGGGCGCGGGCGAAGGCGGCGAGGAATCGGGCCTCGAGGGCCGGGCGGAGGCGGGCGTCGCCGAGCCGGCGCTGGGCTTCCACGACGCGTCCGAATTCGCCGAGGGCGGCGCGGTCGCGACCCGCCGCGAGCTCCATGCGGCCGAGCAGGAGCGCCGCGAGAACCTGATCGCTCGCGAGGCCCCGGGCCGCCACCGCTTCCGCGAGCGGGCGCAGGGTCTCCGCTTCCGCCAGTCGCCCGAGGTCGACGAGAACGTGGCCCCGGTGCAGCTCGTTGAGGCGATAGCGGCGGTGACTCTCTCCAAAAGCGCGTCGCAGCCCGTCTCCGGCGAGGACGAGATTGCGCAGCGCCGCGTCGGGCCGCAGCTGCTCGCGCTCGACCGTGGCGAGCAGGGTGCGCGCGGCGGCGGTATCCGGGTGCTCTTCTCCGAGCTGCTTCTCGCGCGCGGCAAGCGTCTCGCGCGCCAGCGTCTCGGCTGTGTCGACCTCGCCGACGACGAGACAGATCCGGGCCATGTTCAGCGGCGCGACCGAGTAGCGCGGATGGTCCTCGCCGAGGAGCTTCTTGCGCATCGCAAGGGCCGTCGAGAAGAGCTCGTAGGCCTCCTCGGTCCTGCCGCGGACCTCGAGCACGCGCGCCAGATTGCTGCGCACCCAGTTCGTGCGCGGGTCGGTGGCGCCATAGGCGCGGACGGCGAGATCGAAGGCTCGCCGGGTGGCCGCTTCGGCGGGCTCGAACTCGTCCTGCGCGAGATGCGCGAGCCCGAGGACCTGAAGCGGTCCGGCGAGTGCACGCGGCTCGACCTCCGGCTGCGCTTCGAGGATCGCCAGCGCTTCGGCGATCGCCTCCTCCGCTTCCGCCGGACGGTCGAGCGCGCCCACGATCTCGGCGAGCACGGTCAGGGCGCGCGGGAGGTCCGGATGGCCCGGATCCAGGTGACGTCGGCGCAAATCGACACTGCGCCGGGCGAGCGGTTCCGCAGCGGCAGTCTCCCCGCGCACGTCGGCGACCACGGCCAGAACGTAAAGGGCCTGCGCCTCGAAGAGCTCACTGTTCGGCAGGCGCGCGGTCACTTCGAGACCGCGCCGGGCGAGCTTCTCGGCGGTCGACCAGTGACCGAGCCCGTAGTTCATCTCGGCGATCTGCAGGATCATCGGAACGAACAGCGCGGGCTCGTCGGCGAGCTCGCCTTCCAGGCGCTCCTCGCCCCGGCGCAGGAGCTCGCCGGCGGTCGGGTCCTCGCCGCTGTTCTCGAGCGGGCTCGAGGCGCGGAAGATGCTGACGAGGAAGCGCGAGACCTCTTCGGAGCGCCGCGCTTCGCTCCGCGCGCGATCGCGTTCGGCGGCGACTTGTCGCGACTGCAGCAGGACGACGATCGTTGCCGCGAGCACGAGCAGCGCGACCAGACTGGCGGAGCCGACCGCCAACCGGTGCCGCCGAACGAACTTCCGGGCGCGATAGCGGATGGTGTCGGGTCGCGCCAGGACCGGCTGATCGGCCAGGAAGCGTTCGACGTCGTCGGCCAGGCGATCGGCCGAGCCGTACCGGCGTTCGGGGTCCTTCTGCAGCGCCTTGCGCACGATGGTCTCGAGGTCGGCGGGGATCCGGGCGAGCCCGGTCGATGTGCCGCCTGCGCCGGGCTGGCTCCGGCGATTCGACGGCGCGAGTGGCGGCGGATCGGCCTCGCAGACGACACGTTCGAGCTCGCGCCAGCTGTCCTCCCGGAAGAGGTGCGCCGGCCGGCCGGCGAGCATTTCATAGAGCAGGAGGCCGAGCTGGTAGACGTCCGACGCGGTCTGGACAGGCTCTCCGCGGATCTGCTCGGGCGAGGCATAGGCCGGAGTCAGCGGCCGGGTCGTCGTGCGCGTCTCGGGCGCCGAGAGCTCCAGACCGTCGAGTGCCCGGGAGCCCGCGAGTACTTTGGCGATGCCGAAATCGAGGAGCTTGACGACGCCGGACCGGTCGACGAGGAGATTCGACGGCTTGAGGTCGCGATGCACGATGAGGTGGGAATGCGCATGCTGCACGGCCCGGGCCGCGGTGGCGAAGAGCTGGAGCCGTTCGGTGAGCGACGGGTTCCGGGAGGCGCACCAGCGATCGATCGCTTCGCCATCGATGAGCTCGAGGACGAGGTACGGCCGCCCGTCGTCGGCGACGCCGCCATCGAGCACGCGAGCGATGTTCGGATGGGCCAGCGTCGCGAGGATCTGGCGCTCCTGCTCGAAGCGCTGTACGAGCTCGGAGTCGCGATCGGGGGAGCGTTCGAAGAGCTTGAGGGCTGCCCGCTGCCGGAATCCTCCCGCGACACGCTCGGCGACGAAGACGCGCGACATGCCGCCACGGGCGAGGGGCTCGACGATCCTCCAGGCGCCGACGCGCGAGCCGGCGGCAAACGCGTCCGCGGCTTCGGGACGGGCGCGCGCCGCGAGGATGGCACCCTGGCGGAGAGCCTGGTCGAGACTGGCTTCGGTGCCGCAACGGGCGGCGTCGAGCAGCCGGTCGAGCAGGGCGGCGACGGCTGCGTCCTCCCCGCGCAGGAGCTCCAGCTGTTCGCCGCGCCGGACTTCGTCGAGATCGAGCAACTCGGCGAACAGCCGGTCGGCCCGGCGGGCGCGCTCGAGGTCGAGGTCGCCGATCACCTCGACGCTTCCAGGTCGAGCCGCAGCCAGGCGCGGGCGCGTTGCCACTCGCGCTGGGCCGTGCGCAGCGGCAGGCCGAGCGTGGCGGCGGTTTCGGCTTCGGTGAGACCGGCGAAGACGCGCAGCTCGACCAGTCGGACGAGTTGGGGATTGATCTCCTCGAGGCGTTCGAGCGCGTCGTGCACCCGCTCGAGGTCCGTGGCGCCGACGTCCAGGATGTGGACCCCTGTATCGAGCGGCAGGTGGACGATCCCCTCGCCGCGCTTGCCGGCGTTCGCCGCGCGATGTTGATCGATCACCAGTTGCCGCATGGCGCGCGCGCAGACGGCGAAGAAGTGCTCGCGATCGCGCGCCGGAGTCGCTGCGCTCGCGGCGAGCTTCATATAGGCCTCGTGCACGAGCGCGGTGGTCTCGAGTCCTGCCGGGCGCCCGGCCCGCAGCTGCGAGCGGGCGATGCGTTTGAGCTCAGCGTAGAGCAGCTCGACCAGCGCCGGAAAGGCGCTACTGTCCCCAGAGCCATAGGCGGAGAAGAGTCTGTCGAGCTCGACAGTGCCCCCGGTCATCAATTTCTGGCTTCCCCCGGCGATTTCGGCAGACGCTATCAAAGCGCCGTACCGGGCGGGAGCCGGTCCGGGAACGCGTCACGGGACGACGTCGCTCCAGGCGGCATCGCCGCCGGACTCGAAGTCGTCGGTGAAGAGGACGCGCCGGGCGAACCGGCGGACCAGGACGTCGTCGCTGTCGTCGAGCCCGAAATCGGGAGCGTTCCAGACCACCGCGAAAGTCGCCGGCCCCACAGCCACGTCGGGGCGCTCGGGGGAGCCAAACGCCGCGCCGAGGACGGAGAACGAGCTTCCCACGGGCTGGCCCGACTTCGTGAACTCCCGCGCCAGGATGTCGTTCGCAGACTGCAGAATGTCCCACACCACGACGAAGGCACCGTCGGCGGCCATGCCGATCCGGAAGCCCGAACTCGGAATGGTCGGCGCATCGTCCACGACCCACTCCGGGCCGAGGGCGTCGCAGTCGCGATCGAAGAAGCGGGCTCGAAGGTGGAAGTCGCCGATGGATGTGTACCAGACGACGGCAAAGTGCCCGTCCGCGGCGGCGGCGATCTGGGGGCCGTACTGGTTGCCCTGAGTCGTCTGGTTGACCGGGATTGCAGGTCCGAAGACCTGCGTATCGGTCACACAGCGCAATGCGACTCCCTTGCCTTCGCCGTCGAAGTCGGTCCAGGCGACGACCGCCCGGTCGTCGCCCAGGGCCGCGACGGCGACATCCCGATCGCCCGAGTTGCTGATGCCCACCGGAAACTCGCCCATCCCCACCCCGGCCGGTGTCGAGCGCTCGAACCAGACCGTGTCGCTCCAGGCCGACCAGGCCACGACCATCTCATCGTTGGCATCGATGTCCACGGCATGAAAGGCAACGGATGCCGTCTCGAGAGGATCATCGATCGCCAGCTCTCCGGACAGAAGGGTCCCGTCGGCGGACGTTCGCCGCGCATAGAGGTGATTTCCGTTGCCGGGACCGAGCGGCTCGAGACTCAACCAGATGGCCGCCCAATCGGCGCTTCCATTCATGGCGAGGTCCGGCCGATTCTGGTTGCCGGCGACGACCGCATTGAGCGTCGACTCGCTCCCAAAGGTACCGTTGGCCTGAAGGCGGCGGCTCCGGATGTCCTGCGCGTTGGTGACGAAGGACTGATACCAGGCAATCCGAAAGGCGCCGTTGTCGGCCGCACCGACGCGCGCCCAGCGAGCCTCGAAGTCGAGCTCCGTGTTGACGATCGTGGCACTGCCCAGCGGAAGAGGCTGAGCGGCGGCCGGCGCCAGGGCGGCGGATGCGAGGAACAGACCGGACAGGAGCGCAGCAATTGGACTCAAGGAAACAATGGGATTCATGGAAGCAATGGGGTTCATGGAAGACCCTCCTGCCTCGCTCCACGGATTCGGGCGGGCGATCCCGCCAGGACGGAGGTGCCAGGAGAGCCCTGAACGAGCGGTCATGGCGTGACCGCGCTCCAGGCCGTGAAGTCGAGGGACTCGAAGCCGTCGGTGAAGACAACCCGGCGTGCGAAGCGGCGGACGACGATGTTACGCGGCCCGGCGGCGCCGCTGTCGGGAGTCGTCCAGACCGCCCCGAAGGTTCCGGCGGAGATGGCGACCGCGGGGTTCGCCTGCACACCGAGGGTTGTCGCGTTGACGGCAAAAGGCGCTCCGGCCGGTAATCCCACCTTGGTGTACTCCCGGGCGGCGATGCCGTTGTCGGCGTCGAACTCCTGCGAGTACCAGACCACCACGAAGGCGCCGTCGGCCGCCATATCCACACGGGGAAAGGCCGCAGGCTCACCCGGGGTGCTGACGGTGAACTCGTTCCCGATCGGCGCACAATCGGTCCCCCCTCCGTCGATGGTGAAGAGCCGCGCCCGGATCTCGAGCTCGTGCTGCCAGACGATGACGAAGCGGAACTGGCCGTCCGACGCTACTGCGGGAAAGGTCTGGTCACCGGTCACGACGGCGTGCGCAATCGTCCCGGGTTCGAGCGCGAGGGCGAGCTCGTGGCAACGAAAGTAGGCGCCGCTCCCTTGTCCGTCGCTCGCGTGCCAGACGGCCACCCATTGATCCCCGTAGAGGCCGGCAGCATCCGGAGCCGAGCCTGGCGCACTCGCGGCTATGGCCGAGCCGGCGAACTGAACCCCGGAACGGTCGCGGAATCTGCCTTCGATGGAATTGCCGTCGCTTTCGTTGCGCCAGACGCCGACGAAGGAGTCGTCGCCCACCGCGGCCACCGCCGGGAAGGAGATGTCTGCCGGCAAGTCGACTGCGAACTGGGATTCGGCGCCGAGGATCGTGCCGCCAGCGGTGGTCCAACGCCCGAACGGCAAGTCGACTCCGACGGCTGCCTGATCGGTCGACCAGCTGGCGACCCAGTCGCCGCCAGCGGTCGAATCGACGCTCGGGGACTTCTGGTCGAGGGTCGTCGTCTCGGAGAGCAGAGAGTCGCTGCCGAGCGACCCGTTGACCTGCAGGCGGCGGATCCGGACATCCCAATGGGCCGGATCGCCCACCTGTGTGCTCCAGACGATGCGGAAGTTGTCGGCGCCGTCGGCCGCAATGTCGGGCGACGTCTGTTCGCCCGCGACGGTGGCGTTCACCGTCACTTCGCCGCCGATCGGGAGCGGCTGGGCGGGAGAAATGGTGGACAGCGCAAGCGACAGTCCGAGAGAGAGCGCGATGCATCGGTTCATGGGAAGCCTCCTGCAACCTCCCACGGATTCGGTCGGTGGATCCCGCCAGCGGCCTGAGGGAATCTTGCGCCGAACCTAGAGCGGAACCCGCTTTCCGCCGACCATGACGAAGCTCGGATGGGTGAGGAGGCCCAGGTCGCCCAGTGGGTCGCCGGGGACGGCGACGAGGTCGGCGAGCTTGCCGGGTTCGAGCGTGCCGATCCGATCCTCCCAGCCGAGGAGCTCGGCGCCGACGCGGGTCGCCGCCTGGATCGCCTGCATCGGCGTCATGCCGGCGCGGTGGAGCGCCGCGATCTCGCCCACATTGATCTCCTGCGTATAGCCGCCGAAGTCGCTGCCGGCGGCGATCTTCACGCCGGCGCGGATCGCCTTGCCGACCCAGGCGTACTGTTCGTCCTTGTAACGCTTCGAAAGCTCGATCATCTTTGCCTGCGCGCCGGTCGGGTCGCCGTGCTCGATGTAGTAGTCGCCGATGTAGAGCGTCGGGACCAGCCAGACACCGCTCTCGACCAGCATGCCGATCGCCTCGTCGTCGAGAAAGGTACCGTGCTCGATCGAGCGCACGCCGGCGCGGATCGCGGCCTTGATCCCATCGGTGGCGTGGGCGTGGGCCATCACGGGGACGCCGTGGCGCTTCGCCTCGTCGACGGCGACGCGGAGCTCCTCCGGGGAAAAGTGCACATCCTGCGGTCGGTCGCCGGCCGACATGAAGGCGCCGGTCACCAGGAGCTTCACCCAGTCGCTGCCGTACTTGATCTCCTCGCGCACGGCCTTCCTCACCTCTTCGACGCCGTCGGCGATGCGGCCGTCGGCCGCGACGCGGACCTCGGGCGCGAGGAAGTTGATGTCGCCGCCGCCGCCGGTGGTCGAGAGGTAGTGGGCCGCGCCGGTGAGCCGGGGCCCGAGGAAGAGCCCGGCGTCGATCGCCTTGCGCAGGTCGGTCACAGCGTAGGCAACGTCGGCGTCCCCCGCGATACGCAGCGTCGTCCAGCCGGCGCGCAGGTTGTCCTGCACCGCCTTCATGCCGCGCAACGCCTTGAACGCCGAAGAGTGCTTGAGATGGTCGATCTGGTAGTCGTCGACCGTGATCAGCGGATGCGAATGCGCGTCGACGAGCCCCGGGAGGAGCGTCGCGTCGCCGAGGTCGAGCGTCTCGAGCCCCGGCGTGAGGAGCTCTCTTCCGCCGACCGCCACGATCCGCTCGCCTTCGACGACGACCACGGCGTCTTGCTTCACCTGGTCGCTGCGCCCGTCGATCAAACGGGCGGCGCGGACAGCGATACGAGAAGAAGCTGCTGGTAGAGGAGAGGCGGTTGCAGCGCTGGCGGCTGTCGACGGGGCGAGTGTGGCGGCGGCGATCCAGGCCAGGGTTCGCAGATGGGCTCGCATCACGGGACGGTAACAGATCCTCGTGGCGACGCCGGGGGGGCTGCTAGGGGTCGCGGAAGCGGGCTTCGATCTTCGTGGGGCCCCATACGGTGAAGTGGAGCGTCGGGCTCGTGGCGGGCTGGGCGAGCGGTGGGGTGGTCTCGATCTGCCAGCCGAGGAAGCGGTCGCGGGCTGACGGCTCGACTTCGGCTTCGAGGGCGAGGCCGGCGGGGTAGGTGCCGGTGTAGCTGGCGCCGATGTCGAAACCGTCCACCTTCACCGTTCCCTCCGGGGCACTGAGCTCGACCGGCATCGGCTCGCCGGCACCGAGCATCTTCTGGAGCTGGTTCCGGATCGCCTGTGGGCGCCAGGCGAAGTAGTCGCGGAGTTTCCCGGCCCAGTCGAGGTCGGTGACGCCGAGGGTCTTAGCAGTCTGCTCGTAGCGCACGACCAGGCTCTCGAGGTAATCGGGGGTGAGCTGATGGTTGAGCGCCTGCGTCGTGCGGCGGACGATCTCTGTGCTGTACTCCGGGTCCTCCTCGACGAGTCGGTGCAGGAGAGCTTGCTGCGGCGAGCGCAGCTCTCGCTGGTTGTCGAGCACGTAGGGCAGCACGTCGCGCTTGTTGCCGAAGCGCGAGTTTCGCGGCGGCGTGCGGAAGCTCATGTCGTGGTCCCAGTGAACCCAGGTCCAGCGGCCGGAGGCGAGCTCGCCGCGGCGGTCGCGGAGCATCGCCTCCTGGTAGAGGTCGCCGGTGCCGTTGAAGAGCACCGTGACCAGCCAGGTGGTGAGCCTGTCGAGGTCGTAGTGCTCGGCCGCGCCGGCGCGCGTGAACGGCGCCGGCGCGGCGGCGATCCAGGCCATTTCGCTCGCCCAGAAGCGGTCGCTCGCCGCGCTCTCGCGGCGCGGGTCGCCGGCGTGGCGCTTGCCGCGGTGGAGCTCGAAGTCTTCGTGGCCGAAATGGCGGCGCACGAAGTCGGCGTCGATGTGCTCGCTGATCGAGTAGACGCTCGCCGGTGCGCCGTTGAGACTGAAGCCGACCGGGCGTGTGCGCGGCGTGAAGGCGCCGAGACGGCGGCCGATCTCGTACGCCACCTCGCCCGGAAAGGCCCAGACCGAGCCGTCGGTGTCTTCGTCGTCGAGCTCCGAGATGACGAAACGGGCGAGCGGCAGGAGGGGTGTCGCCAACTCGGGCGAAACGAGGCGTCCCGGGAGTCCCGCCGCGCCGTGCTCGCTGCGGAAGGAGAAGCGGTACCCGTAGGGCGGGTAGCGCCGGCTCACGCCGCCGTGGATCCGGACGCCGACCGGCGCGGCGAACTGGAGCTTGCCGTGCTCGAAGAACGAGATCCAGCCGGTCTCCTCGGTCTCACGCCCCGGCATCCACGGCCGGCTGTGCACCCGGGCGGTGCGGCAGGGATCGAGCCAGAGCGAGACCAGAGGCGGGCCGGCGTCGCGCCACGGGGCCGGGGCGAGCCGGCTGCTCGGAAGCTCGGCCAGGGGGAGCTGGCGGCCGGCGAGCTCGAGCTCCGGGCACTTGCCCTCGGGCGCGAGCTGCTTTGGCGTGACCGGTGCTGCCAGGACCTGGGCGCCGGGCGGTTGCACCACCAGCTCGCCCGAGCGCGCGAGGAGCGTCGTCATCCGCGCCGAGTCGAGCTCGGAGCGCGTGGCGTGGGTGCGCGCGAGCCGGGAGCGCAACTGTTTCCCGGGTTCCGTCGCCGCGAGGCCGACGAGGATCAGGGCAACCAGGAGGGCGGCGCCGGCCGCCGGCAGCCAGCGATGCCGGCGATCCCAGCGCTGCCTGCGGTCTCCGCGGCTTCCGCGGCCGGCGGTCACCGGCTGCTGGCGCTCTGGGGGTAGACGATGGCGAGGCTCTGCGGTGCGGCGCGCTCCTGCAGCAGCCGCTCGACGGCGGGCGCCTCCGAGCTCTTCAAGCCCGCGAAACGCCAGGTGACCGAGACCCGCCCGTCGAGGCGCGTCAGGCTCTCGAGGACCCCCGACCGGCCGGAGGCCGCGAGCGCCGCGAAGAACGCCTCACTGTGAGCCGCATAGCCGACCTCGTCGAAGGTCGCGATCACCAGACCGGTCGAGCTGCCCCGGCGGAAGACCGGACGCACCAGCTCCTGCACCAGGAGGACGAGCACCGCGGCGGCGAGCAGGGCGCCGAGGAAGCCCAGCAGCCCGGTCGCCGCGGCGAGCGAGGTGGCGATGACGACCATCAGGAAGCCGATCTCTTCGGGCTCCTTGATCGGCGTCCGGAAGCGCACGATCGAGAGCGCGCCCAGGAGGCCGAGCGAGAGCGGCAACGAGAACTGGATGCAGATGAAGATCGCCGTCACCGCGATGGCGATGAGCGGAAAGGCGCGGTGGATCTCGCTGCCGGTGGCGCGACGGCCGTAGAACTGAACGTAGAGCTGGGCGACGACGATCGCCGCGATGGCCGAGATGGCGAGCAGGAGGAGGAACGAGCCGACACCGAGCGGCGGTCCCTTGCCCTCCCAGGCGGCGGTCAGCTTGCCGAACATCTCCCCCATGCGAAACCCTCCCCGTGCGAAGCGGTCGTAGCGCTCGCAGCGATCGTAGCGAGCGACTCAGTCGAGCAGACAGAAACTGTACTTGGAAAACGACTCGCGACGGCCGCCGAGCGCCGCGAGCCCTGCGAGCCCCGGCGGCAGGTCGCGGTTCCCGCCCTTGAGCTCGACCAGGAACGGCGAGCGCAGGTTCCCGGGGAGTTGCCGGATCCCGGGCGCTGCTGAGGCCCAGTCCGCGATCCGCAGGGCGGTGATCTCGCTGTCGAGGGCGATCCGCAGACCCGAAGCGGGCTCGACGAAGCGCTCCCGGCGATAGGTGAGGTGCACCGCCGGCCGCAGCCCTGCCGGTACGGCCTCGCGGGCGTCCGCGAGGAGCGCCGGAATCCGGGTGAGGGCGGGCGAATCGAGACTCCGGCGCGAGAGCTCGCGGCCGTCGATCGCCTTCGCTGCCACCGGGAGCCGCAGCTTCTCGCGCCGGCTGCCGACCCGGCGCTTGACCTCCAGCCAGACCGCCGGCGAGTGGTCGTACCAGCGCAGGCGGATCTTGGTCTTCAGATAGTCGCTGCCGAGCTTCTCCGCCAGCGACTCGAGCCCCGGACCGTCGAAGTAGATCGTCTCGACGAGGCTCGCGGCGTGCGGCTCCTCCCGCCGGCAGGCGCCCGAGAGGATCGCCCGCGCCACGGCGAGCGTGGCGCCCGGGAAGACGAACTTGACCTCGTGGTCGAGCGCCTGCAGTGGCTCTGCGGAGAGCGTGACGCCGGGCACGACCGCCTCAGGAGGCGCGAACGATGGCGAAGGCGAAGCCGAGGTCATCGATCGGCGCCGGGGCCAGGCCGTCGCCGTTGCCGCTTTCGGCATCGCCGCTCTGCCAGTCGACGGCGAGCGTCTCGCCCGAGATCCAGTCGCGATGCGTGGCGATCGCCGCCTCGAGCTCGGGCGCGGCGCTGTAACGCACGCGGATCCGGTCGGCATAGTCGAGCCCGGCCTCCTTGCGCGCTGTCTGCAGGCGATTGACCACCTCGCGCGCGCGGCCCTCGCAGATGAGCGCCGGGGTGAGCTGCGGGTCGAGAGCGACGAGGAGCTCGCCGTCGTTCGCCGTCGCCATCCCCTCCTTCTCGATCAGCCGGACCTCGAGATCCTCGGGCAGCAACACCAACGCCCCGCCGTCGGCCAGGATCTCGATCCGGCCGTCGCGCGCGAGGGTTTCGGCGAGGACATCGCCGTCGGCTGCGAGGAGCGCCGCCTGTGCGGACTTCATCCTCCCGCCGAGCTTCTTGCCGAGGACGCGGAAGTTGGGCCGCACCTCGTGGGTGACGAAATCGCCACGACGTTCGGCGAAGAAGATGTCCTTCACGTTCAGCTCGTCGAGGACGAGCCCGCGCACACGCTCGAGCTGTGGCCGCACGTCGACGCCGAAGATCTCCGGGGCGAGGACGAGCGTCGCCGAGGCGAGCGGCTGGCGGTTCTTCAGGTCGTGCTCCGCCCGCGCCACGCGCCCGAGGCCGACGATGCGCTTCGCGAGGCCCATTGCGCCGACGAGCGCGAGAAGGCTGCGATCCCGCTCCAGGATACCTGTCGCCTCGGGCCAGTCCTCGAGATGAACGCTCACGGGAGCGTCGGGATTCACGGACCGCACGAGGTGCTCGTGAAGCGTCTCGGCGAGGAAAGGAGTGAAGGGAGCGATCAGCCGGGCAAGGGTGGTCAGGACCGTGTACAGCGTCTGATAGGCAGCTTCCTTGTTCGAGCTTTTCGCGTCCGGCTCCGCGACCCCGTCGGCCGTAGCCGCACTCCAGAAGCGATCCCGGCTGCGGCGGATATACCAGTTGTTCAGGTCGTCGACGAAGGCCTCGAGCCGGCGGGCCGGTTCGGCGATCCGATAGCCCTCGAGCAGCAGCGCGATCTGCTCGATCTCGGTATCGAGGCGTCCGAGGATCCATCGGTCCAGATCCGCCCGATTCTCGACCGGTATGGCGCGGTCGGGGCGCGGCTGCCAGCCGTCGAGATTGGCGTAGATCGTGAAGAAAGAGAGAGCGTTCCAGATCGGCAGCTGCAACCCCTGCGCCGCTTCGCGCACCAGCTTCGCCGAGAAGCGCGAGGTCTGCTCGGGGTCGTTGACGTAGAAGTACCAGCGCATCGCGTCGGCGCCGGTCTCGGCGATGACGCCCAGCGGATCGACGACGTTGCCGAGGCGTTTCGACATCTTGCGGCCCTGGTCGTCGTTGACGTGCCCCATGACGATGCAGTGCTCGAAGGCGACCGAGTCGAAGAGGGCGCAGGCGAGGACGTGCAGGGTGTAGAACCAGCCGCGGGTCTGGTCCACGGCCTCCGAGATGAAGTCGGCGGGGGCGAACTTGCCCCCTGGCGCGACCAGCTCGGCGTTCTCGAACGGGTAGTGATGCTGAGCGAACGGCATCGCGCCGGAATCGAACCAGGCGTCGATGACATCCTCGACCCTGCGGAAGACGCCGTTCCTGCCCTCGTCCCGGCAGCCGTAGCACTCCCAGGTCAGGTCGTCGATCATCGGGCGATGCGGATCGAACTGGGCGCGATCGTAGAGGTCATCCGGCACTCTCTTGCCGGCCTCGTGGAAAAGCTCGGTAAAGGAGGAAAAGACGCGCTCGGCGGGGCAGAGGTCGCACTTCCAGATCGGCAGCGGTGTGCCCCAATAGCGCTTGCGGGAAAGGGCCCAGTCGACCACGCCTTCGAGCCAGTTGCCGAAGCGGCCCTTGCCGATCGCCTCCGGATGCCAGTCGATCGTCAGATTCTTGGCCACCAAACGGTCGCGGATCGCGGTCGTCTTGACGAACCAGCTCTTGGAGGCGAACTGGAGGAGTGGCGTATCGCAGCGCCAGCAGAACGGGTAACTGTGCTTGTAGCGCTCGGAGTGCAACAGGAGCTGACGCTCCTTGAGGTCGCGGAGGATCTCCTTGTCCGCATCCTTGAACCATGTTCCGGCGAAGCGCTCGAGCCCCGCCTTCGCCGCGATCTTGCCGTCGGCCTCGACCGTCTTGAACAGGGGCAGGCCGTACTTCTGCCCCGTCGCGTAGTCGTCGGCGCCGAAGGCCGGCGCCGTGTGCACGAGGCCCGTGCCGTCGCTCGCGGTGACGTAGTCGGCAGTGACCACCAGCCAGCCGTCCTCGTCGGAGGGCGGCGGCTGCGGGGCGAGATCGGGACGCTGTCGCTCGTCGAAAGGTCCGGTGCGATACGGCCGGTCGTATCGGAGGCCCTGGAGCGTATCGCCGCTGAAACGCGCGAGCGCCGGCTGATCGCGGAGATCCCGTTTCTGGCGCTTGCCGTCGATCTCGACCTCGTACGGAATCGGGATCTCGATCTGGTCGGCGAAGAGGAGGCGGGCTCCGGGTCGAGTCGGATGCTCGACGACGCGATAGACGAGTCCGGGATGAACCGCCAGGCCCGAGTGGCCCGGCATCGTCCATGGGGTTGTTGTCCAGGCGACGAGATAGAAGTCGGTGGGAACGACGAACTCCCTGCCCTCGACGGTCGAAAGACGCCGTCCGGGTCGGGCCGGGAAGAGCACCCAAATCGACGGGTCCTCGATCTCCTTGTAGTTCTGTGCGACCTCGTGAGAGGAGAGCGTCGTGCCGCAGCGGGCGCAATAGGGCTGAACTTTGTGCCCCTCGAAGAGGAGCTTCTTGTCGTAGAGCTCGCCCAACGCCCACCAGACCGACTCGACGTAGCGGTTCGAGTAGGTGAAGTAGGCGTCGTCGAGATCCACCCAGTAGCCGACGCGCTCGGTCATCGCTCGCCACTGGCGCTCATAGGTCATCACTGAGTCGTAGCAGGCGCGGTTGAACTGTTCGATCGAGGCGCGGGGGTCGCCGGGGACGAGTTGCTCGATGTCGCGCTTGCCGGCGAGACCGAGCCGCTTCTCGACCTCGATCTCGACCGCCAGGCCGTGGGTGTCCCAGCCGGCCTTCCTGGCGACCCGTTTGCCGCGCATGGTCTGGAAGCGCGGGAAGAGGTCCTTGACCACCCGGGTCAGCACGTGCCCGACGTGCGGCGTGTTGTTGGCGGTCGGCGGGCCTTCGAAGAAGGTGAACTCGGGGCCGCCGGCGTTCTTCCCGACCGATCGCGAAAAGACGGCCTCACGGCGCCAGAGGTCGAGCACGGCCTCTTCGAGCTGCGGGAACGGATAGCCCGCTGGCACCCGCGGGAATCTGGGGGTCGTCATCCGGCCGGCAGCTGATCGGCGAACAGCGCGAGACGTTCCGCGAAGGCCGCCGCCGCTTCGTTGTGCGGCAGGGTGCCGGCGCCCTCCAGCACCTCGAGCTCGGCGTTGCCGACCGCCTGGAGCCATAGGTCGGCCGATTCGACCGGCGGATTCGCCGCTTCCCGGCCCCAGACGAGCAGTGTCGGGGTGGCGAGGCGCGAGAGCGCCGGACCGATGCGGTGGTTGAGATAGCCCGAAAGATAGGCGGCGAGCGCCGCCCGATTGGCGGGCTCGTGGGCACCCCGGTAGTGATGGTCGACGAGCGAGTCGGTTACCAGCGCCGGATCGGAATAGACCTCTTCGCAGAGGTAGCGCTGGATGCCCTTCCTCGTCGTGTAGAGGTTCAGGGCCGAGGTACCGAAGATCGGCAGCTTCAGAAGGCGGTGGATGACGGCGTCCTTGAGGTCGGGTTCCTCGCTCGCGAGGTCGATCCCGACCGGGCAGGAGAGCACCAGGCCGCGCACCAGCTCGGGGTGGTCGACCGCCACCTGCACGGCGTAGGCGGCGGTGAGGCCGGAGGCGACGAGCACCGCCCGGCGCCGCACGACGTCGTCCAGGAAGTCGAGCAGAAACTCGATGTAGAGCTCGCCGTCGAGCGCCGTCGGCGGGCGCTCCGACCGGCCCCAGCCGGGAAAGTCGGGGGCGAAGACCTGGAAGTCTTCGGACAGCCTCTCCGCCGCCCGGCGCCACTCGAGCGAATCGTGCCCTGGACCGAACGAATGCAGCAGGACGATCGGCTCTCCCGATCCGAGGCGCTGAAACACGACGTCCGCGAGGTCCCAGGCGTAGCGGTGCCGGCGGCCCCAGACGGTCGGCTCGAGCTTCCGCGCGCGGCGTGCGATGGACGCGTTGATGACCGCCGGCAGGCCGATCGCCGCGCCACCCAGGAGCAGGCCCCGGAGGATCCGCTGGCGCCGCTTTCGCCGCTGTTCTTCTTCGCTGGTCCAGGCCGTCATCGCAGGGCCAGAATACCATGGCGCCTGCCGCCTCCCCGAGGCGTTAGGATGCGTCGCCAGGGGGTCCTATGGCTGTTCTGCCGATCGTTCGAATGGGGAATCCGGTGCTGCGCACACCGGCGGCGCCGGTGCCGCCGGAGGCGCTCGCTGAGCCTGCGACACAGCAGTGGATCGACGACATGGTCGAGACGATGCTCGAGGCCGACGGGGTCGGACTCGCCGCGCCGCAGGTCGGCGTCGATTGGCAGCTGTTCGTCTACCAGGCGGAGGACGACGACGACCCGCAGGGCGGAATCCCGCTCTGCGTCGTGGTCAACCCGGAGCTCGAGGCTCTGCCGGGCGAACGGGTCGTCGACTGGGAGGGCTGCCTTTCGATACCGGATCTGCGCGGGCTCGTGCCGCGCCACCCGGCGGTGCGCCTGCGCGGCCTGGACCGCGAAGGCAGTCCCGTGGATCGCGTCGTCGCAGGTTTCGAAGCGCGCATCGTGCAGCACGAGTTCGACCACCTGCACGGCGTCCTCTTCCTCGACCGGATGCGCGACCTCGCCTCGCTCGCTTTCCTCGACGAGTGGCAGGAGTTCGTGGGCGCGGTCGGACCGGAGGCCGAGCCCGCCGTTTCCCGGACGCCGACGGGCGCCGCGCAAGCCACAAGTTGAGCCTCAGGTTCCATCTGCTTTGGGCCGGCCGGCACTCGCCGGAGCCATGGGAGTCGCTGTCGGCGGACTACCGTCGCCGGATCGAGGGCTTCGTTCCGATCCGCGAACAGGCGATCCGGGTCGCCGCCTCTGGCGAGGACCGGGCGCGGCGACGGCTCGAAGGGGAGGCTCTCTCGGCCGCGGCAGCGAAGCCGGCGTATCTCGTGGCGCTCGACGAACGCGGTGCGCTGTGGACTTCGGAGGAGCTGGCGCAGCAGGTCGAGCGCTGGCGCGCGGAGTGGCCGCACCCGGTCGTCTTCTTTCTCGGCAGCGATGTCGGACTCGACCCGGCGCTCCTCGAATCGTGCCGGTTGCGCCTCGCTTTCGGGCGCATGACGCTGCCCCACCATCTGGCGCGGCTGGTGCTTCTCGAACAGCTCTACAGGGCGCTTTCGATCGTCGCTGGAATCAACTATCATCGCGCGACGTTGAAGCAGGACCAGTAGCCCGGTGGAAGGGCAGTTGCGAGGAGGCAGTAGGTGGCACCCAAAACGGTGAGAACTTCCGGTAAGAGCGTCAAGCAGGGGACGAAGACCCGAGGGGGGGCTCAGCCGGTGCGCAAGTCTGCCGCCAAGGCGGTGAAGACGCCGACGGCTCCGGCGCACGGCAAGAAGGCCGCCAAACCTGCTGCCCGGCCGGCCACGAAGGCGCCGGCGAAGAAGGTGGCCGCGGCGCCAGCCAAGGCCGCGCCGCGGGCGGCGAAGCCCGCCGCGAAGAAGCCCGTCGCCAAGGTCGCGGTCAAGCCCGCCGGCAAGAAGGCCGCGAAGCCTGCGATCCCCGCGAAGCCCGCGGCCAGGAAGCCCACAGCGGCGAAGGCTACGGCGATGAAGCCGAAGGCGGTCGCGGCGAGCACGACGCCAGCGAAGGCGCCCGGCCCCCGGCATCCGCAGCGCACGCCGGCGCCGCCCGCGCCCGCTGCCGAGGGGGGCGTCCGGGCGAAGCCCGCGGCCGCAGAGGTCGCGCCGGCCGTTCTTCCCGTCGCCCGTCCGGTCTCTGCGATGCGGCCCGTACCGGCGCTCAAGCGTCCGTTCTCCCGCGAGTCCGTGCGGGTCGGCGAGTCGAAGGCTGCGCATCCCACGGGCGCCCGGCCGGTCTTCCCGGCGGAGTTCCTCCAGCATCAGCGCGAACGTCTCCTGGTCAAGAAGCAGGAGATCCTCGCGATGTACCAGAAGGATCTGAAGAGCGGGCAGGAGTCCAACGACAGCCCGACCGAGGACCTGGTCGATCGCGCCAACAACGCCTACACGCGCGAGTTGGCCTTCTCGATCTCGGACAGCGAGCGCGAGCTCATGCACCAGATCGATCTGGCGATCGAGCGTTTGAACAGCGGCGCCTACGGATTCTGCCTGCACACCGGCCAGCAGATCGGACAGGCACGCCTCGAGGCGATTCCATGGGCCAAGTACAGCGTCGAGGCCCAGGAGCTGCTCGAGAAAGGCCTGCTTTCGGAGGCTTGACCGGGGGCCCTCCCGGCCCACGGGCGGCCGTTGCCCCCCATGCGCGTCCGCTCCTTCATCGGGCTCCTGGCTGCGGTCGCGGTCGTCGTCTACGCGGTCGTACTGCATACCAACAACCGCGAGCTATTCCAGCAGCGCTTCCACCTCGGGCCGGAAACGTCGATCCCGCTCTGGGGAGCGCTGCTGGCGATCTTCCTTCTGGGCTTCCTGCCGACCGGGGTGACGCTCGTCATCGACACCCTGCGCCTCGATCTCAGCCAGCGGCGTGACCGCCGGCGCCAACGCGAAGACGACAGCCTCGAGGCCACCCTGCGCCGCGCCGTCGACTTCCAGGCCGACGGCCAGTGGGGGAAGGCCGCGGCAGAGCTCGAGACCTACCTCGCCGCGAAGCCCGACCACTTCGCCGGGCAGTTGCGCTACGGCGAAGTCCTGCGCCAGCTCGGGCGCTCCGCCGAGGCGATCGAGGTGCATCGCCGCGCCGCGGTGACCTACCCGCGCTCGGTCAGCCTCCTCTACTATCTCGCTGCCGACTATCGCGAGCGCGGCGACGTCGAGATCGCCCGCGAGACCGAGTCGCGGATCGTGCGCGACTTCCCAGGCTTCGGCCTCGAGGTGCTGCGCGACCGGCGTGCGACGGCCCTCACGGCCCGCGAGTTCGGCACCGCCCGGGAGTTGCACGAGCGCATCACCGAGCTCCTGAACGAGAGCGGCGATTCGGCGGCGCTGGCGCGAGAGTCGAGCCTCGCCCAGGGTCTCACCTACCAGCAGGGCGTGCGCATGCTGGAGGAGGACAGGGCGACCGAAGCGGCGACCCTCTTCCGTGGACTCCTGGCGCACGAGCCGAGGTTCATCCCGGCGCGCATCATGCTCGGCGAAGCGGAGCTCCTCGAGGACCGCGAGGCGGAGGCGATCGCAGCCTGGCGGGCCGGCTACCAGGAGACCGGCAGCCCGGTCTTCCTGCAGCGGATCGAGGACTATTTCATCGAGCAGGAAGAGCCGATGCGCGCCATCGAGACCCTGCGCGCGCTCATCGCGACGGCCGGCAACGATCTGCTGCCGCGCTTCTACCTCGGCCGTCTCTACTTTCGGCTCGAAATGCTCGAAGAGGCGACGAAGCAGCTCGGAGCGATCGAGGAGCGCATCAAGTCGTCTCCCACCTACCACTTCCTGCTCGGCCGGATTCACCATCGCCGCGGCGATCTGCAGAAGGCCGTCGAGTCGTTCGGCGCCTGCCTGCGGCAGCTCGACGTCGGCAGCGCCGAGTATCTCTGCCGCGTCTGCCACCAGCGCTACGCCGACTGGCGCGACTCCTGCTCGCGCTGCGGCTCGTGGAATTCGGTCGACCTCAACTTCGAAGAGGAGCGGCTGTCGGCGGAGGAGCTCGGAGTCCTCGCGGTCCCGGTTTGGGGGCCAGCGGAGGACTCCGGCGAGTACTCGCTCGCGGCCATCTCGGTCCCCGCGGACCTCGAGCCGGAGAAGTAGCTCCTGCAAGCGATCCTCAAGGCCATCGCGGCGGGGCGCCTGCAACCGGTCTATCTCGTCCACGGCAGCCGCGCGCTCGCCGAACCCTCCGGCCTCCGCCTGGCGGAGGCGCTCGGCGGGGCCCTCGGCTGCGCCCCGCAAGTCGTGCGCCGGCCGGACGAGATCGCCGACGTCGCGGCCGACCTCCGGACCTTCTCGCTCTTCGCCGATGGCAAGGTCGTCGCGGTGGTCGAGAGCGGTGTGTTCGCCGATCGCGCGACCGCGGCGGCGCTGTTCGACGAAGTCCGCCAGCAGCTGCCCTGGAGCGGTGGCCCCGACGACCTCTCCGGCAAAGCGCGGGACGCAGCAACGCGGCTGCTCCAGGTCTTGCGGCTGTTCGATCTCGACCCGGGTGCGCTCGGCTTCGAGCGCGCGATCGCCGGGCTGCCGGAAGCACTTCTTGCCGGCAAGGCGGCTCGCGGCAGTGGCAAGGGGAAGGGCAGCGTGGAGGAGACCCGCGCCGCGCTCCTGCCGATGCTTGCGGCGGCGGTCGGGTCGGGCCTGCGCGGCCTCGGTGAGAGCGCCGCGTCGCTGGTGGCCGATCTGGTGCGCGACGGCCTGCCGGACCGCCACGCCCTGGTGTTGATCGAGAGCGCCGTCGCCGACGGCCACCCGGTCGTCGAAGCGCTCACCCGCCGTGAAGCGGTCGCCTTCGCTGGCGAGATCACCGCCGGCAAGCAGGGCTTCGACGGCCTTCCGGCGCTGGCGAGCGAGCTCCAACGCGAGACCGGGGTGGAGATCGATCGCGCGGCGCTCGCGGCGCTGGCGAAACGGACCTTGCGCTTCGAGGAGGGCTTCGGCGAGGGTCGGGATGTCGACGCGGACTCGATGGCGCGCTTCGCCGGCGAATATCGCAAGCTCGCCGCGCTCTCTGGCGGGGCGAAGATCCAGATCGCCCAGGTCGAGAAGAACGTCGAGGACCGCGGCCAGGAAGACACCTTCCAGATCCTCGACGCGATCGGCGAAGGCCGCGCTGCGGAGGCACTCGCCAAACTCGACCGTTATCTGGGCAGCGCCGAGGACCCGCTCGCCGCCCGCCTCATGTTCTTCGGCAGTCTGGCCGGCTTTTGCCGCCGCATCGTCGCCGTGCGCGGTGTCGCCACGACCCTGCGCATCCCGACCAACGAGCGCAACTACGGTCGCTTCAGCACCCAGTGGGCACCGAAGCTGCAGAGTGAGATCCCCGGCCTCGCCAAGAACCCGCTTGCCGGAATGAAACCCTTTCCGATCTTCAAGGCCTACCTCGCCGCCGGCCGGATTCCCGCCGCGACGCTCGATAGTCTGCCGGCGAGGGTGCTCGAGACCGAGCGCCGTCTGAAAGGCGACTCCGGCGATCCGGACGCCGCCCTCGCCGCCCTCGTTCTCGCCCTGGCGAAGCCCGGCTGATCCCGGCTAATCCGGGCTGGGCCCGGCGGATCCCGGCGAGCCGGGGGCCGCGCTGCCGTCGAGCCAGACCAGCGTGCGGTCGAGAACGACGACGGCGAGGCGCTCGCCGTCGGGACTCCAGGCGAGGTTGTACGGTGTCTCGGGGAAGGGGATCGTGAGCAGCAGGCGACCGGTCGCCGGCTCCCAGATCCGCGCGGTGTGATCCGACGAGACGCTCGCCAGCCGTCGGCCGTCCGGCGAGAAGGCGACGTTGTGCACGATCTCGCCGTGCCCCTCGAGGGTCTGCAGGCGTTGCCCGGTCTCGACGTTCCACAGCGTGATCGACCGGTCCGAGGAGCCTGCGGCGAGCGTCCGGCCCGTGGGGTCGAAGGCGAGCATCAGGGCTCCCTTGCCGTGCGCCATCCGCCCGCGGATCGTGCGCGCCTCGAAGTCCCAGAGTCGGAGGACGCCATCGGCGGTGCCTACCGCGAGGAGCGTCCCGTCCGGGCTCCAGGCGAGGTCGGTGATGGTGGCGTCGGCATCGGCGCCGTCGGCGAGCGCCGCCTCGGGGGCGCCGTCCGGCAACCGCCAGACCCTGGCCACTCCTCCGGGTGCGGCGCCGGCCACGAAGCTCGAGTCGGGGTGGAAGGCGATCGGTTCGACGCGGCCCTCCTCGAGTGCGAGGAGCTCGGCCCGCCTCTCTCCGGTTGGCGCGTCCCACAGCACCGTCCTGCCGTCGTTCCCGGTCGTCGCGAGGTACTTCCCGTCGCGACTCCAGCCCACACGCACTCCCGATTGCCCGTGCCCGACGAAGCTGGTGATCTCGCGGTTCGTGCGCGTGTCGATGGTGCGGATGAGTCCGGTCCACCCGGTCATGGCCAGGCGGGACCCATCCGGCGAGAAGGCCAGGCCGTACATGGCTTCGGTCGTCGACGTCGCCGTCGACAGGGTCGGATCCCATGTCCTGAGACTGCCTTCGAGCCCGCCCGTGATCAGGCGCCCGTCGCGATGGCGGGCGACGGCCGTGACGCCGCTGGTGTGGCCGTGGCGGAGGGCCCGCTGCTCGCCGGTGCGCGCGTCCCAGACGCGCAGCGTCCCGTCCTGCGAAACCGAGGCCAGGCGGGCCTCGTCGAGGAAGACAGCATCGTTGATCCACTGCGACTGACCTTCTGCCTGGCCGACGAGCGTGCGCTCGAGGGCGCCCGTGGCGACAGCCCAGACGCGGATCGTCCCGTCTTTCGCCATGACGGCGAGCCGACCGCCGTCGGTCGAGAAGGCGACGCCCTGTACGGCCTTGTAGGGCTCTTTCTCCGCCGGTTGGAGGCGCTTCGCCATCGTCCAGTCCTTCGACCACCAGAGTGTGGCGTCGTCGTCCCACGTTCCGGTGGCGAGCAGCGCGCCGTCGGGCGACCAGGCCACCGTCACGATCGGCTTGACGCCGTGCTCCCACGAGGCGACGAGGCGGCCGTCCCGGGGATCCCAGATCTTGACGACGCCCCACACGCCGCGCTCGGAGGTCCGGTCCCAGGAGGTCGTCGCCAGCCGGCTGCCGTCCGGATGAAAGGCGACGGCGGTGATGCCGCGGCCGGTGGGCGCGAGGGTGCGCACTGCGGCGCCGGTGCCGGCGTCCCAGATCCGGACCGTGCCGTCGCTCGACCCGGAAGCCACGACCCCGCCGTCGGGCGAAAACGCGACGCCCCAGGCCGCTGCGGCGTGGCCGGCCGTCGAGCGGAGGGCTTTCAGGGTCTCGCCGTCCCACAACTTCACCGAACCGTTGCGCCCGGTGGTCGCGATGAGTGTGCCGTCCGGGCTCACCGCCAGATCGCTCACCGGCTCTCCGGTGTCGGTAGAGGCGAGGCTCTCGTCGGCGCGACCGTCGAGGTAACGCCATTCGAAGCCGCGCAGCGCCGCCGGCGCCTCCGCGAGCCAGCGCTTCGCGGCCTGGGTGTCGTGGAGGCGCAAGTTCGCATCCGCCGCCGCGATGGCTGCCGCGTAGAGCCGCTCGTCG